>JAWVDZ010000128.1:0-3520 GCA_033856955.1 Gaiellales bacterium | reverse complement strand
TCCGTCCTCGAGGAGTGCGCCGCGCCGGCTGTGACCGAGTTGCCGGAGGCATCGGTGACGGACGTGCCGCCGGCGATCGGGCGCACCTGCTGGTCGAAGGTGAGCGTCAGCTCCCGCGGCGGCGAGGCGATCCGCGTGCCCGCCGTGGGTGAGGTTCGAAGCAGCGTGGCGTGCGCCCATGCCGTCGCCGGCGCCAGCGCGGGCAGCGCGAGCACTGCCAGCAGTGCGGCCAGACGCTTCAGGGCCGCCGCATCCCGATCAGGCCGAACGCAATCGCCGACGCGGCGAGAGCCAGGGCGAGCGCCGCCAGCAGTCTGGCGGTCGTGTCGCTGCCGCCCGCGGAGGCGGGCTTTGCCACCGCGATCGCGGGCGACGTCCAGATCTTGGTGGAACCGTCGGCGAACGTCTGCGTGGCGGTCAGCCGCACCTCGCCGGTGGTGTCCGGAACCGTGGCCGAGAACTGGAACAGCGCCAGCCCGCCGGGCGGCACGCTGCCGCCCTGCCACGACAGCGTGGCCACGCGCTTGGTCTGATCGCGCACCACCTCGGCTCTGAAGCCCGCTGTGTCCGCCGCGCCCTCAACCACCAGGGAGGCCGGAATCGTCAGGCGAATCCCGGTCAGCGCCTGGTCGGTCGACTCGTTGGGCGACTTGACCGTGAACAGGGCGTCGTCACCCGGTGCGACGACATCCGGGGTGAGTTGAACATGGGCCTGCGCCGTCGCCGGAACGGCGAGCAGCGCGGCGAGAGCAATGGGCAGAGCCCGCACGCGCATTGGAACCTCCTGATCGGCCTACGACGGCTGGGTCAGGCCGGTTTGGGCGGAGCGCGGCCAAGCGAGATCGCGGCCACAGCGGCGGGGCAAGGCTCAAGCGGGCTCGGCCGCCCCCCATCAACGGAAGCCGCAAGGGTGGGCGGGCCGCCGTGCGCGGCGGCCGCCGACTCGATCCGCAGGTCGATGCCGCGGACGAGCATGGCCGAAAGCAGCGCCAGCACCAGATGCAGCGCGAGACCGCCGGCCAGCCCGGCATGCGACGGTGCCCCCGCCACAAGCAGCGCCACGTGGGCAACGGCCTGCGCGACAAGCATGGCTGCGGTGACCAGGCCGAGCGGTGCGGCGCTATGGGGCGGCAGCCGGTGGGCAGCCAGCGAGCCGGCGGCGGCGAGCACCACGGTCGCCACCGCCGCTCCGCACAGAGCAGCCGCCAGCCAGAGGGGATCGCGGGCGTCGCCGTGCGCCAGCGATGCGGAGGCCGCCGCCAGCCCCGCGAACGCCGCGCCGCGCATGAACGAGCCGGTTCGCACCACCGCAGTATGGCAGCGGCGGCCGCACATCGTCCTGGCTTGGTCGCCGTCGCCAGCTCGAGGCGGCCGGCGCGAACGGGGTCAGACCTCGTTGCCTGTCAAGGGGGGTGGTGCTCCAAAAGCGTGCCGTTCTGCGCCACCCGCGGTCTTTGCTCGCCGATGCCGCTATGCGACCAGATCAAGCGGCGCGAAGCTGGCCGCCTGGGGGATCACGTCCGCAGGATCGGTGCCCATCCAGCTGCCGAGCAGGTTGGTGTAGATCTGCCGGTAGTCGGTCGGCACCTTGAGGTTGCCCCACTGGTCGAGGTCGTTGTCGGTGATCCCCGGGAACGCGCTGGCGAGACCCGGCTTTGTCCTGGTGCCGATCACCATCGCCAGGCCGCCGGCGCCGTGGTCGGTGCCGCCTCCGCCCGAGTTGTTGTCCTCCACGCGGCGGCCGAACTCGCTCCATACAAGCGTGATCACCCGGTCTGCCAGCCCGCGCGTCTCGAGGTCGGCCTGGAAGGCGGCCAGCGTCGTGGACAGCTGCGAGAGGTTCTGCGCCTGGTGGGCGACCTGAGTGTCGTGGAAGTCCCAGCCGGCGTCGAACGAGAGGCAGGCCGTGCGCATGCCCAGGTTGGAGTCGAGCAGCCAGGCCAGGTTGGCCATCCGGCGGTCGAAGTCGGTGCTGCCGTAGCTCAGCCCGCTCGGCGGCAGCGTGGGCTGGGTCAGCGCGCTCAGCCGGTTGGCGACGTTGACCGCGCCGCCGACCGCGCCATCGGCCGCACCCATCGCGCCGTTCAGGGCCGATCGCCGCGCCAGGCCGGCCAGCGCATCCACCATCAGCTGCTCGTCCGTCCACACGCTCTCCAGCCAGAACCGGGCGTCGTCGACGCTCGACAGCACGGCCACCGGGTTGGTCGCGCTCTTCAGCGAACCGTCCAGCGACCAGCCGGCCGAGATCGCCTGCAGCGGGTTGTCAGGCGCGCCGTTCTGATCGATCCAGCGTCCCAGCCAGCCGGTGCTGGGGTCGGGATCGAGCTCGCCCGCCTGCCAGAAGGCGCGCGAGTGGAAGTGCGAGAGGTCGGGAGGCATGTAGTCGACGGCCGGGATGATCGCCATCTTGCCGGCGTCGTAGAGCTGCTGAAAGCCGGTGGCCGCCGGGTTCCAGCGCCAGTCGGGAGTTGCCGCAACGCCGCCCAGTGGCAGGCACGAGGACGGGTTCAGGTTGATGTTGGGGCGCTTGGTGACGTACGCCGCGTAGTCGGCTCCGGTGACGGGCACCAATGTGTTCAGGCCGTCGTTGCCGCCGTCGAGAAAGATCGAGACGATGATCGGATCGGTCGAGGGCGTCGCGGCCTGCGCCGCCGCCGCCTCCCAGATCCGGTTCCACGAGATCATCGATGCCCCGTACACGGTCAGGAAGGCGACCGCCCCATTGCGCAGGAAGTCGCGCCGGCAGATGCCGGCCGACTCGCCCTCCAGCACCGCGCGCGGGATCGGCACCACCTGACCCTGGCGGCGCAGCATCGTCCGCCGGTGGGTCATCTGCCAGTCGTTGCATCCGCACTGATTCATGGTCGAGGCTCCTTGGGGTCAGTCACTAGTGAAGAAGTCCATCCGGGCCGGCCGTCAGGAGCGCCCGGATCACCTTCTGGCGCTCGATCCGGTCGTGCTGGTCGAGCGTCGGGCCGTTTCGCGTCACGTAGTCGTGGGCGTAGGCGACCAGCTTGCCGTGGCTGTCCGCCGACACCCACGGCTGGGACAGCGCCGACCGCGCGCTCGTCACGGCCTGCTCAGCGGTCTGCGTGCCGGGGTCGTTGACCGTGTGGTAGAGCAGGTAGTTGCACGCCTCCCAGTAGCCGCGGGCGGTGTTCGTGTTGAGAAACGCCGGGCCCTGCTTCCACCCGGACACGTTGGGCGGGTAGAACGGCACCTGCCCCATGCCCTCCAGCAGCCAGCTCCAGCTGTTCTCGGTGACGAAGCGGCGGCCCATGCGCAGGCCGGCGGCCACGAATACGATCGGCGGCTTCACCATGTCCGGCGCGGTCAGGTTGGCGTAGAACGCCGGGTGCCGCACGATCACGCGCACGATCGTCGCCAGGTCGTGTCCGGACTGGCGGTAGTTGTCCACCATCTGCTGCAGTGCCAGCTGCGGCGGCGGCGTGGAGATGAAGTAGTTCCACAGGCTGTAGGCGAGGTACGGCGCGTGGTTTGGATGGTTCACCACCAGCCG
>JAWVDZ010000127.1:0-4818 GCA_033856955.1 Gaiellales bacterium | reverse complement strand
GACCGGATGATGGTGGTGATCACCGAGTCGACCGCGATGGGCGATGTGCGAGCGACCGCCCCGATCCTAGTCGAGCTTCACCGGCGCGGCCTGCGGGTGGCGCTTGACGTCTTCGGCACCGGCCTCTCCTCGCTCAGCCGGCTGAACCAGATGCAGGTGACCACGCTCAAGATCGACCGCGCCTTCATCTGCGACCTGCCGGGGGACGAAAACGCGGCGATCCTGGTCAACTCGATCATCCAGCTGGCGAACAATCTCGGATTGCAGCCGCTGGCCGAGGGCATCGAGACCGAGGCTCAGCGCGACTTCCTGTCCGCCCACGGATGCAGGCTGGGACAGGGCTTCCTCTACAGCCGCCCCGTTCCGGCGGCGGACATGGTCCAGGTCTTCCACTCGCTGAACGGCAGAGCCGCGGCCTGACGCCGCGCTTCGCGGTCAGATTGACGCGAGGCGAATCAGCGAATGAACTGATCGACGTAGTCGGCGCCCAGGCCGGACTCCTCGTACGTGTGACGGCACAGCTCGATCAGCCCGATGTTGTCCTCGACGTGCATGACCTGGTCGTGATCGTCGATGTACAGCACCGGGCCGCAGATCACGAACATGGTCTGCATCTCGGGGCAGTCGTCGTCGACGGTGAGCGTATGGATCTCGCCCGGCGGCTCAAAGACGTATGAGCCCTCCCTTGCCACCCAGGTGTGCTCGCGGTAGCGCCAGCTGCCCTTCAGGACGAAGCCGTGCACGGGCGAGGGATGGCGATGGCGGGAGAGGACGCCCCCCGTCCGCACGCGCAGCACCTCGCCGTGCGAGCCGTTGTTCATGTCGAAGAAGAGCGGACGGAACCAGACGTTGGGCTCGATCTCGATCCACACCCGCTCGTCCGTGGGCTCGCGCACGACCAGCTCCGGCTTCATGCCGAGGTGACCGAGCAGCGGCGGGTCGTAGGTCACGTCCTCTGATCTCGGTGGCAGGATCCTCTCCATCGTCTCCTTCTCTCGTCAGGCCCCGGCTTCGGTGAGCTCGGCGGCCAGCTCGTCCACCAGCCGTCGCTTCTCCAAATCGTCCAGCTTGCCGAGTTCGTTTCGGAGGGCGCGCTGGTCGACCTTCTGGTTCCACCAATCGACCGAGTCGGCACCGAGCAGCGCCCAGCGGCCGACGATCTGCTGCGACACCTCGTTCGAGGGCGCCATCACCCAGCCCGCCTTGGCGTCGCGGACGAGCCGCTCGATCTCGGCCGCCCGCGTGTAGCCACGGCCACCGCAGAGGTGCAGCATCGCGTCCGAGACGCGGGCCGCGAGCCCGGCGGCCAGCACCTTTGCCTCCAGGCCCCACGAGGTGAACGCGGCGCGCGGGGCGGCGTCGGGATCTCGCGCATACATCGTCCAGTCGCCGCCGTCGGTGGCGGCATCCAGCGCCTGTGCCATGCCGTAGGCGAACATCCGCGACGCCTGCGCCTCGCAGAGCGCGCGACCATAGCTGTCCTGCGACGTCGCGTAGTCGGCGATGCGGCGTCCGTACTGCGCATGCGCCCGCCGCAGCGCGTGGCGCCGCGCCACGTCCAGGCAGGCCATTGACACGCCGTTGTACGCGCCGGCGTACTGCAGGAACGCGAGCGGGTCGATCGCCTCGTCGTTGGAGCGGGCGCCGTCACCGGGCCACCCAACGATCCGGTTCTCGGGGATCACTGCGTCGATCTCGACCGGGCCGGACTGGTTCGCGTGCATGCCCATAGCGTCCCACTTGCCCGGGCTTCCCTGCACCTCGTCCGGATAGAGCAGAAACACGCTGAGATCGGCGTAGTCGCCGTCGAAGTCCGGGCTGGTGGTCTGCGTCAGGTACCAGTCGGCGTAGCCGCTGGACGTCGTGAAGGCGCCGGTCTTGCGCACGTGCCATCCGCCGTCGACGCGCTCGGCGCCGGAGGTCTTGGGGTACCAGAAGTGCCCGCCCGTCTCGGGATCGGTGTATGACGCTGTGCCGATCAGGGCGTCGGCGTCCATGCGGCGCAGCAGCTGCTCGATCTCCGGATTGCCGTGCGCGCGGAAGACGAGGCCGGCCACCGCGACCAGGTGCATCATGAAGATCACCGCCGTGGACGGGCAGCCGTACCGGGCAACCGCCTCCGTCGCCATCAGCACCTGGGTGTGGCTCGCCCCGCGGCATCCGTACTGCTTGGGAGCGATCATCGCCAGCAGCCGCAGCCGGGCGAGCTCGTCGACGCTCGCGCGCGGGTACTCGCCGGTGCGATCGCACTCGATCGCAAGCGGACGGATCACCCGCTGGCACGCGTCGATGATCTCCTCCTCGAGCGACCGGTCCTCGTCGGTCAGGAACCATCGAGGGTCGAACTCGTAACCGAGTCCGTCGAACTCCTCGTCGCCCCACATCTTCGGCGGATGGGTGGCCATCTAGTCATCTTGGTGGGCCGCAGCGCGCGGGGTTGGCACGTGCGTGCGGCCGCTGGCACGTGGGTGCTGCGGCGTCAGCGGCTGACGTGACGGCGATACTCGGCCGGCGTGAGGCCGGTCGCGTTCTTGAAGACGCGGCCCATGTGGCTCTGCGACCGGAAGCCTGTCAGCCCAGCGATCTCGATGATCGGCTGCGACGACGCCGACAGCAGCGAGCGGGCGCGCGCGACCCGCCGCTCGCGCAGGTAGGCGTATGGGGTCTGGCCCGTCGTGGCGCGGAACGACCGCGCGAAGTGCGCCCGGCTGAGGCCCGCCGCCATCGCCAGGTCCTCCAGCGAGAGGTCGTGGTCGAGCCGCGCTTCGACCAGGTCACGCACGCGCCGAAGCCGCGCCGGAGCGAGGCTCGCCCGGAATGGCGGCAGGCTGACCGAGCAGTGCTTCCGCAGCAGCTGTAGAGCGATCGTCTCGGCCGCCGTGTCGCGGAACAGCGCTCCGCCCACGCCGCCCGACCGCCGATCCTCGAGCAGCGCTCCTGCGAGCGAGCACAGCAGCGGATCCTCGAAGGCGAAGCGCTCGAACAGGTTGGGCGTCGCGACGCCGGCGGCCAGCGCGACCTCGCCCAGCCACGCCGGCGAGACGTAGAGGTGCAGCTCATCGGTGGCGCTGTTCCACCGCCACGCGTTCTCGCGGCCGGCGGGCAGGATCAACGACATCCCCGGCCGGAAGCCGGCCCGCTCGACGTCACGGCCGAGCTGGCGCTCGATCACCAGCGCTCCGGCAAGCGTGAAGGAGATGTAGTGCGCGTCCAGCGGCGGCAGCACGAGCCGCTCGGGCAGGCCCGGGAAGCGGAACATCGCGACGCCGACCGGTGACGGGTCGCCGTGCGGCACCGGGGCCAGGTCGCGGCCGTTCAGCAGGCTGACCCATTCGCGAGGCGGGATAGCGCCTGGTGTTGCTGGAACTGCGGGCGACATGACGAGACACTACATCGACCACTCGCCGCGCGGCCGACCATCTAACGTACTCGTGACCGCATGACTGTCTGGACGATCGCAGCGCAGGCTGGAGCCGGGGGCGACCGGATTGCCGCCGAGCTCGCCGCGTCAGCCTGCGTGCCGCTGCTCGATCGACAGACTCTGGCGCGGTTTGCGCACGACCTCAACCCCGACCAGCTCGAGGTGGAGGACATCGAACAGATCGAGGAGCGGTTCGGTGGCCGCCTGCGCATGCTGGCGCTCAGCACCGCGATGACAACCGCCGCGGTGGCAGCGGTTGCGCTGCCGGAGATCCAGTTCCGTAACAGCCTGCCCGAACTGGGACGTGCCGTCTTCAAGGAGGTTGCCCGACAGCCGTGCGTGATTCTCTCTCCAGCCGCGTTCGCCGCCCTGGCGGAGCATCCCGGCGCAGTCCACGTCCGCATCCATGCGCCGCTCGAAACCCGGATTGCCGCCTATCAACGCGACCACGTCGTCGACCGTGGCCGCGCCGTGAAGGCGATCAGCCACGACGACCACGTCAAGAGCGCGTTGGTGCGATCGCTGTACCACGTCGGCACGGACGACGACCGTCTGTTTGGGCTCGTGCTCGACTCCAGCCGGTTCACGCCCGAGAGGCTGATCGAGATCCTGCTGGCCGCGGGCGGCGCCCAGGTACCGCTCTAGCATCTATCCAGCGACCTGACCGAGCATCGTCGTGACGGTGTTCGAGGGAACGGCGAAGCCGATGCCGACGTTGCCGCCTGACTGCGACTCGATCTGGCCGCCCCGCCGCTTCGGAGCGAGTTCTGGATCCAAGTTGACGGAGTTTGAATCCGGTCTACAGTTCGTGAATGACCGGCAAACCGGGTTGGACATCCGGTTCCCAGTCGATCAGAATAGCGGAGCGCTTCCAGTCGGCGGCGCCCGACATAGACGAGGAGGAACGGGATGGCTCTTCAGCTCGGTGACACCGCGCCGGACTTCGAGGCCGAGACCACGGAAGGCAGGATCAGCTTCCACGACTGGATCGGCGACTCGTGGGCGGTGCTGTTCTCGCACCCCAAGGACTTCACTCCAATCTGCACCACCGAGCTCGGCTACATGGCGAAGATCAAGCCCGAGTTCGACCGCAGGAACGTGAAGATCATCGGCCTCTCGGTCGACCCGATCGACAAGCACGAGAAGTGGTCGAAGGACATCGAGGAGACGCAGGGCTATGCGCCCAACTACCCGATGATCGGCGACAGCGATTTCAACGTCTCGAAGCTGTACGGCATGCTGCCGGCCAGCGTCTCGGGCGATCCGGCCGAGCGCACGCCGGCCGACAACCAGACGGTGCGAAACGTGTTCGTGATCGGCCCCGACAAGAAGGTCAAGCTGATCCTGGTCTACCCGATGACGACCGGCCGCAACTTCGACGAGGTGCTGCGGGTGAT
>JAWVDZ010000126.1:0-15615 GCA_033856955.1 Gaiellales bacterium | reverse complement strand
CGCACGACCACGAACCCATGCGGATCCTGAACGGTGTAGCCATCCGGAAACGGCGCACCCCGCTTGGCGAATGCGAGCGCCACATCGCGCTGGTTCCGGTGCAGCACGTTGACGGTGAAGCGCTTCGATGAGGTGACCGCTTCGAGCGTGCGCGTGCGGTGCGCCAGCGAGACGAGCACCAGCAGTGGATCGAGCGAGACGGACGTGAACGAGTTCAGCGTCATGCCCGCGGGTTGGCCCTGGCTGTGTGTGGTGACGACCGTGACACCGGTTGCGAATGCACCGACGCACTCGCGAAAGTCCAGCCGAAGTTCGCCTGATGTGCTCATTGAGCCGTACAGTATCCATCGCGGCAGGCCCTGTCAGCGGCGGCCGGCCGAAACCAGGGGAGATGGACGATCATCCAGATCAGCCTCAGCGGCGTTTCGAAGTCCTTCGGCGCGCGGACGATCCTGAGCGGACTCGACTTCGAGGTGGCCGAGCGCGCCCGCATCGGCATGATCGGCCCAAACGGCGGTGGCAAGTCCACCGTCATGCGCATCCTGGGCGGGCTCGAGCACGTCGACGCCGGCACCGCCTCGCGCCGTCGCGGGCTGCTGACCGCCTACCTGCCGCAGCAGGTCGAGCCCGATCCTCGCACCCCCCGCCAGATCGTGCGTGCGGCGAGACCCGAGATCGAGCGCATCGAGGGCGAGCTGGCGGAGTGCGCCGAGCGGCTGGGGACCTCGGAGGTGATCGGCGACCTCGACCTGATGGGGCGCGTGCTGCGCCGCCAGGAGCGGCTGCTGGACGAGCTGGAGCGAGCCGGTGGCCACGCCTTCGAGGGCCGCGTCGAGGCGCTGCTGCTCGACCTCGGCCTGCTTCCGCCCCAGCTTGACGAGGCCTCCGCCGTGCTCTCCGGCGGCCAGCGCAAGCTGGTGGCGCTGGCCGCCTGCCTGGCCCGCGAGCCCGAGGTGCTGCTGCTGGACGAACCGGAGACGCACCTCGACGCGGAGCGCCGCAGCGACCTGGAGCGGCTCGTCAACGGCTTCGACGGCGCCGTGGTGATGGTCAGCCACGACCGCTACCTGCTCGACGAGACCGTGACCATGATCGCTGAGCTCGACGGCGGCCGGATCACGCTCTGGCCGGGCAACTACTCGGCCTACGCGCTCTCGCGCGAGCTCGCCCAGCAGCGACAGCAGGAGCAGTGGGTCACCCAGCAGAAGGAGATCGCGCGGCTCGAGGAGGCCATTCGCCGGTTCAAGCAGTGGTTCCAGCAGGGCGAGAACGAACGCCACATGAAGCAGGCGCGCGTCAAGCAGCGCCAGATCGAGCGGATGGACAAGGTCGAGCGGCCCGTGCTCGAGCGCCGCCAGATGGGCTTGAGGCTTCGCAGCGAGCGTCGCGGTGGCCAGCGGGTGGTCGAGCTGCGGGGCGTGGACGCCGTGTTCGGCGACGACCCGGTGCTGCTCGACGTCTCGCTGACGGTGATGCGCGGCGAGCGGGTCGGCATCATCGGCCCCAACGGCTCGGGCAAGAGCGTGCTCACGCGGCTGATCACCGGCGAGCTCGAACCATCTTCGGGCGAACGCTGGATCGGTCCCTCGATCGAGCTCGGCACGCTCGCCCAGGAGCAGCATCCGGCGCTCGGCGCCGCGACGCCGCTCGACGCCGTCCGGCTTCAGCGCCCCTGCACCGAGGGCGAGGCCGTGCACACGCTGATGCGGTTCCTGTTCAACTACGAACAGGTGCGCCAGCCGGTGGAGAAGCTGTCCGGCGGCGAGCGAACGCGGCTCGAGCTGCTGCTGCTGATGCGCGGTGGCGCGAACTGCCTGGTGCTGGACGAGCCCACCAACCACCTCGACATCGACGCCGTGGAGGTGCTCGAGTCGGCCCTCGAGAGCTTCGACGGCACGGCGATCTTCGTCTCACACGACCGCTACTTCCTCGACCGCATCGCCGACCGGATCATCGAGGTGGGAGACGGCGCGGCCCGCAGCAGCGAAGGTGGCTACAGCTCGTGGTATGCCCTGCGGCACAGGTCGGTGACGGCATGACCCCCGACCCGCTGCGGTCGGACCTGGGGCTGACGGTCGAGGAGCGGCGCGACCGGGCCCGTCGCCGGACGCAGCGCGAGCGACGGGTGGCCGCGGCCGGCGCCGGCGTCGTCCTGCTGGCCGCGGCAGCCTTCGCGGTGGCGCAGCTGGGGGGATCGGACACGGCCGGTGGCGCTTCCTCGCACGGTCGCTCCGTGCCGCAGCCCGACTCGCCGCCCCAGCTCCCTCGCGGCGGCCGTGAGCTGCTCCCCGACTACCGCGTGGTGGCGCTGTACGGAGCGCCCCAGGATGACCAGCTGGGCGAGCTGGGCATCGGTACGCCCGCCCAGGCGGCGGAGAAGCTGCTCGCCCAGTGCCGGCCCTACGACCGCCCGCACCGGCCGGTGATGCCGGCCTTCGAGCTGATCGCGACGCTGGTCACCGCGGATCCCGGAGACGACGGCCGCTACCGCTACCGCCAGAGCGACGAGGTGATCGACCGCTACCTGGCCGCGGCGCGGCGCGCGAAGGCGCTGCTGATCCTCGACGTGCAGCCCGGCCGGGCCAGGTTCATGGACGAGGTGCGAGCCTACCGCCGCTACCTCGAACAGCCCGACGTCGGGCTCGCACTCGACCCGGAGTGGAGCATGCGCCCGGGCCAGGTACCGGGCCAGGTGATCGGCTCCACCGATGCGCCCGTGGTCAACCAGGTCTCGGCCTACCTGGCGAAGCTGGTCGCCGCCGAGGATCTGCCGCAGAAGCTGCTGATCGTCCACCAGTTCACCAGCGGTATGATCAGGCACAAGCCGGCGCTCGCCCAGCGGGCGGGGGTCGCGCTGGTGATCAACGTGGACGGGTTCGGCGATCGCGCCAACAAGATCTCGAAGTACCGCCTGTTCGCACGCGCCGGTTCGCCCTGGTTCAACGGCTTCAAGCTGTTCTACCACGAGGATCTGCACCTGCTGGCGCCGCGCATGGTGCTGGCGCTGCGGCCGCGCCCCAACGTGGTCATCTACGAGTAGGACTTCCTTGGGGGCCTAGGCGGAAGCGAGGGCTGCGACCGGCAGCCTGGCCAGCTCGGCGCAGACCTGCGACGCCAGATCGATGAACGAGCGCGCCGCGACCGACTGCACGCGGTCGCGGTGCCAGGCGACGCCGATCAGCCGCGGCGGCACCTTGCCGCTCATGTCCACGACCCGCGTGCGCGGATCGCCCATGTCGACGGCCAGAAGCGGCATCAGCGCCACGCCCACGCCGGCCGCAACCATGCCCTGCATGGTGCCGTTGTCATCCGAGCGGAAGACGACCTCGGGAACCAGGCCGCGAAGCCGCAGGTGCGACTCGAGCTGGTTTCCGCTGGTGCAGGTGCGGTAGCCGATCAGCGGCTCCTCCCCCACCTCTCGCAGCGACGGAACCGGCCCGGCGGCCAGCGGAGAGTTCTTCGGCACCACCAGCACGTGAGGATCGCGCAGCAGCTCGATCGCCTCGAACGGCCCGTCGGGGAGCGGAAGCTGGATGAACGTGAGATCGAGATCGCCGGCCTCCACCTGGCGCAGCAGCGCCCCATCCTCGCTCTCGGAGAGCTGGACGTCCACCTGCGGATGTGCGGTCGAGAAGCGCAGCATCACCTCGGGCAGCACGCGCGCGCCGACGCTCTGATAGGTGCCGACGCGAAGCGAGCCGGCCGAGCCGTCCTGCAACGCGGCCAGATCGGCCTGCGCCGCCCTCAGCCGGGCGACGATGCCGTCGGCGTGGCGAAGCAGCACGTTTCCGGCCTCGGTGATCGAGATCGGACGGGGGCCGCCGGGCCGCTCGACCAGCCGCACTCCCACCAGCCGCTCCAGCGTCGCGATCTGCTGACTGACGGCGGACTGCGTATAGCCGAGCCGAATCGCGGCACGGCCGAAGCTGCCCTCCTCGGCCACCGCTTGCAGGGCGGCCAGGTGGCGCAGTTCAACTCCCAGCCATCTATCAGGTTCCATAATCATTACGAATGATACATCGATTTGAGAGAATGATCAATTCGGCCGACAATAGAACCATGATGGAGCTCGTACTGATCCTATTCCTGATCGCAATCGGCCCTCTCGCGGTCTTGGGCGGCGCCGACTCGCGCGTCACGGACACCCGTGACAGCCAGCGCTGGTTCATCATGCCAACTGATGGACATCAGCGCTAAGCAGACTTGACCTAATAGACAATCTGGAGGATAATGTGTCCATGGAACTCCTTCTCATCACATTTCTGATCGTCGTCGGCCCGCTGGCCGTGCTGGTTGGCGCGGACTCGCGAAACACCGACACGCGCGTCAACTCGCGCTGGATCTAAATCCGCCCTGGATCTAAATGACGCTCACGCCGCGAAGCTCGCGATCGATGCGGGCTCCCAGCTCGGCGGCGACATCGAGCACCGCGTCCGCATCGTCAGCCTCCGTCCGGTGGTTGACGATGCAGGCGCGCAGCACGAACCGCCCATCGAGCACCGCGTTGGAGATGTAGACGCGTCCGTCCAGCTGGAGCTCGGTCATGATCCGCTCGTTCAGCCGGGACAGATACTCTTCGTCGCCCCCGGCCGGCGGCACGTAGCGGAAGCAGCAGATCGAGAGCGCGACCGGCGTGACCAGCTCGAACTCCGGCCGCTGCTCGACGCGGGAGCCGATGTAACGGGCCAGCTCGGCATCGTGTGAGATGCGCGCGCCGTAGGCCCGGCTGCCGTGGGCGAGCAGCGACACCCACAGCTTCAGGGCCTGGAACCCGCGGCTGTACTGCGGCCCCAGGTCGCCGAAGCTGACGCCGGCGCCCGTATGCTCCTCGTCCTGGTGGACGTAGGCCGCGTAGACCTGGAACGATTCCGGCATCCGCCGCACGTCACGGACGAGCACACAGCCCGCCGACTGCGAGATGTAGAGCCACTTGTGCGGATCGAATGCGATCGAGTCGGCGCGCTCGATGCCGGTCATCAGCCCGCGCAGGTCGTCCGCCAGCACGGCCGGTCCGCCGTACGCCGCGTCGACGTGCATCCACAGCCCCTGCTCCGCGCAGATGTCGGCGATCTCCGGAAGCGGATCGATGGCGCCGGTGGAGGTGGTGCCGGCAGTCGCCACCACGGCGATCGGCAGAAGACCGTCGGCGCGGTCACGCTGCACCTGCTCGCGCAACAGGCCGGGGCGCAGTCGCAGCCCGGCATCGACCGGCACCCTGCGCACGGCATCCATGCCAAGTCCCAGCATGTCGACGGCGCGGTCGGAGACGACGTGCGTCTCGGTGGTGGCATAGATCACCATCGGGGGCCCCGCAGCCGCTCCCAGCCGTCGCACGTCCCACCCGGCACGCTGGTCGCGAGCGAGCTTGAGCGCGATCAGGTTCGCCATCGCGCCACCCGAGACGAGCAGGCCCCCGCACGTGTCGGGCAGCCCGAAGCGGCCGCCGAACCAGCGCATCAGATCGTGCTCGATCTCGCTCGCGGTGGGCGAGAGCTGCCAGCCGCCGACGTTCATGTTGACGCCGGCCGCGAGCATCTCGGCGACCGCGCCGGGCACCGTACCGCTTCCGGTGACGTACGCCATGAAGCGGGGATGTCCGCACTGCACGCCCCAGTCGATCAGCACATCGCGCAGGTGCGCGATGATCTCCTCGTCCCCCAACCCGTCCTCGGGGATCGGTAGCAGCACCGCCCGGCGGACGTCGGCGGCCGGCGCGTGGCGCGCGATGGGCAGATCGTCGAGCCGGTCGAGGTACTCGGCGTACAGCTCGAGCGCCCGGTCGGCGAACTGCCGCATGCGCCGCGAATCCCAGTCCAGATCGGAGACCGGCGGCGGGGCGGTGACGGGGTCGCGGGTGGACGACATGTTCGGGAGTATGCCGCATACACTGGCGGCGAATGACGAGCGAGCGCCGCGCATTCCTGCGGGTCGAAGCCGACCTGAACGTGATCGTCGCCCGGCTCGACGCGTCCGGCGAGCGCGAGCCGGCGACCACCGCCCGCGCCGTCGACATCTCAGCGGGCGGACTGAGGCTGGCGGCCGGGCACGGCTATCGGGCCGGCGACCGGCTGTGGCTCGAGGTGCGGTTCCGCCAGCCCCACTTCCTCGTCTTCGCCGCAGCCGACGTGCTGCGCATCGACGACGACGGCTCGGCCGGCGTCCGCTTCGACGAGCTCGAGACCTACACCCAGCAGCGGGTCGTGCGCTGGGTCTACGCGCAGGACCGGCGGCTGTTCGACCGCCGCGCCCAGACCCGGCTTCCGGTGCGGCTGAAGGCACTGGTGCGGCGGATCGCGCCGGACGGAATCGCGGTCGAGGAGTTCTCCGCACCGACCCTCGACATCTCGCTGGAGGGGGTGCGGATCGTCACCGAACGGACGCTCGAGGTGGACGGCCGGGTCGAGATCTCGATCGACTTCGAGGACTCACTGGAGCCCTTCCACTCGGCCGCCCGGGTGACCTGGGCGGAGCCGGCCGGCGACCGTCTCACCTTCGAACTGACATTTGCCGATATCAACCCTGCCCAGCAGCGACGACTGATCGAACGCACGCTGGCAGCCGAGAAGCGGCTGAGCCCGTAAGATGGGCGAGAATGACGGACATGCGGGGCTCCAGGTGAAGCGGACGATCGAGCGCGAGATCAAGCTGCGTGCCGGCGCGGGGTTCTCGCTGCCGGGGGATCTGGGCGAGCCGATGGCGCCGCGCAGGTTCTCGTCGACCTACCACGATACCCCGGACCACCGGCTTGCCGCCTCCGGATTTACGCTCCGCTACCGCTCCGAGCGGGGCAGCGGAACGTGGCAGCTGAAGCTTCCCCACGGCGGCGACCGGCTCGAGCTCGAGCTGCCGGGCCCCCCGGAGCAGGTCCCTCAGCGCTTCGACGATCTGGTCGCGGCCACCACCCGCGGCAGGCCGCTGCTGCCGGTGGCGAGGCTCGATACACTTCGTCAGGGCGTGATGGTGAGAGACCAGGGTCGCGATCTGGCAGAGGTGGTCGTGGATGAGGTGACCGTCAGCGGCACCGGCGCCGCCGTCGACCGGCTGGAGGAGCTGGAGGTGGAGCTGGTCGAGGGCGACGACGAGTCCTTGTGGCGGATCGAGCGGGCGCTGCGCGCGGCCGGTGCTCTGGACGCCGACGAGCGGCCGAAACTGTTTCAAGCCCTCGGCCTCGTGCGCGGAGAGCCGCGCAGGCCGAAGCGCAAGGCGCCTGCGATCGACCACCTGGTCGCGATGCTCGACCGCCAGTACCGGGAGGTGCTGGTGCATGACCCGGGCACCAGGCTGGGCAGCGACGCGGAGGATCTGCATCAGCACCGGGTCGCCATCCGGCGCCTGCGCGCGCTGCTTCGCGCGGCCCGGCCGATGCTCGACGCCGGCTGGGTGCGCGAGGTGCGCAACGAGCTCAAGTGGGCTGGCAGCGCGCTCGGGGAGGTGCGCGACATGGACGTGCTGATCGAGCATCTGAGCGCGGATGCCGCCGTCCTCGACTCCCGCGAGCGGGCGGCGTTCGCCACGCTGCTCGACCAGATCATCGCCCGCCGCGGCACCGCCCGCCGGGTGATGCTGTCGGATCTGCGGCAGACGCGCTACACGCGCCTGCTCGAACGCCTGGAGGGCGAGCTGACCTCTCCGCCCGTGGTCGACTCCAAGACCGACCTGCAGACGATCGCTGCCGCCGAGTACCGGCGGCTGCGAAAGAAGATGCGAGCGCTCGGCGACGAGCCAAGCGACGAGCAGCTGCACGCCGTCAGGATCGCGGTCAAACGGGCCCGCTATGCGGCCGAGCTGGCGGAAGGCAAGGTCGGGAAGCCGGCTTCCCGCTTCATCGCCGCCGCCAAGCGGCTTCAGGACGTGCTCGGCGAGCACCAGGATGCGGCGGTCGCCGAGCAGGTGGTGCGTGAGCTGCTTGAGGACGCCACCGCGCCGGTGCCGGTCGAAGCCGCCTTCGCCGCCGGAATGCTGGTCGAGCGGCAGCGCGAGCGGCGGCGCGACGCGCGGGCGGCCGTTCCCGACGCGTGGAAGCGGCTCCAGAAGCGCGCCAGCGCCTGGTCGTGATCCTGCTGGTGCGACACGCTCGTGCGGGAGAGCGGGGCTCGGCCGGCGCTGACGACAGCCGTCGGCCATTGGACAAGACAGGCCGCGACCAGGCCGAGGCGCTGGCCGCGATGCTCTCCGACCGGCCGCTGACGCGGATCGTGACGAGCCCGTACCGGCGCTGCATCGAGACGGTCGAGCCCCTGGCGAGGGCCGCGGGACTCGAGATCGAGCAGCGTCAAGAGCTGGCCGAGGGCTCGCCCCTTTCCGACGTGCTGGCGCTGATCGCCGGCCACGATCAGCAGGGTGACATGGTGCTCTGCACACACGGCGACGTGATCGAAGAGATGGTCGGGCGAGGCCGGCCGGCGGAGAAGGGATCGGTCTGGGTGCTCGACCCCGAGCACGACCTCGAGCCCCGCCGGTACATCCTGCCTGACTGATCAGCGCGGAACGGTTCCCAGCGCGAGCCAGGCGCGCGCCGGCAGCGTGAACGGGCCCTTCGGCAGGGAGGCGCGCACGGTGTCGCGCAGGGTCGCCTTGCCGGCATCGTCGAGCGAGGCGTAGAAGGCGCCGGTGGCGGGACCGGCGGCGCCGGTGAACGGCTCCCAGTAGTCGTCGAAGCCGGCGTAGTCGACGCTCGTCTCGAGCGTGCCGCCGGTGACGCCCTGCAGGCCGGCGCGGCCGAACCGCTCGACGAGGTCGCCCTCATGCACGCCGGCGCGCGGCTGGTCGTCGGCGAGGCTCGGGTCTATCTCACGCGCAGCGCGCCAGAAGTGCGAGAGCATCTGCAGCCCACCACCGGGGATGTCCCACATCGCGGCCGCGACGGTGCCGCCGGGCTTCGTCACACGCGCCATCTCCCCGATGCCCTGGTCGGCGTCGCTCATCCAGGCGACGACCAGCGAGCACATCGCCGCGTCGAACGTGCCGTCGTCCCAGGGCAGCGACTCGGCGACGCCCTCGCGCACGTCCGCACCCGGGATGCGCGCCCGGCAGGCAGCGGCAAACTGGGGGGCGAGGTCGATCGCGGCGACGTTGTCCTCGCCCACGCGCCCGGCGAGCTCGACGGCGAGCGCGCCCGGGCCGCAGCCGACGTCGAGCACCCGCATGCCGGCGCGCACGCCGGCGGCATCGGCGAACTTCGGCGCCAGCCCGGTGGCATAGCGGCCCATGAAGCGGTCGTAGTTCTCGACTGCGGCGGTGAACTCGGCCATGGTGCCACTAAACCCGACGGCGGCCGCATGCGTCAACCCAGAAGGCCCCAGTCATTTGAAGATCTTCTAAGCCGCGGCGAGCTGGGCCAGCATCTCGGCTGCGAGGCCCTCGCGCATGCCGCCCCGGGCGACCTCAAACGGGACGCCGAGCTTGAGGTTGACCTCGGCTAGGATCACGGCGCCGGCCAGCAGCGTCCGCGCGCGGCGCAGCTCGATGCCATGCTTGCGGGCGATCTTTTCCGGGGTGCGCCCGGTCAGGGCGTCGATCACCTGTTCCAGCTCGTCGGCGCCCAGCCTGCGACCGATCAGCCGGCGCAGCGCACGGGCGCTGCCCCCGGTCGCCAGCGCGGCCTGCGGCCGCGGCTCCTCGACCTCGGCCAGCAGCGCGCGCACCTCGGCGCGGGCGGCGCGAACGTCGGAGCGGCCGCCGGCCGTGCCGAAGTAGCGGCTCGTCAGGCGCAGCGAGCCGGTGTCGATCGAGTCGACCCAGTCCGCGTCCGCGGCAGAGACGCCGAAGGCGATCTCGGTCGACCCACCGCCGACATCACAGACGGCCGTGAGAACAGGCGCGGCGTCGGCGGCGGAGACGGCGCCCATGTAGGCCAGCCGGCCCTCGCTCTCGGCCGAGAGCACGCGGGGGATGACTCCCACCGCATCACCGAGGGCGGTCAGCAGGGCTGAGGCGTTCGAACTCTGGCGACCGGGAGCGGTCACCACCACCTCCAGCCGGTCGCAACCCATCCTCCGCGCCAGCTTGGCGTAGCCGCGCGCGCAGTCGGCGGTCTCGGTCAGCTTCGCGCCCGGGATCCGGCCGCGGCGCTCGATCACGTCGCCCAGCCCGACCTGGCACCGCTCCTCGCGCAGCGCCGTCACCGAGCCCGAGCGCCCCAGCTCGGCGGCGAGCAGGCGCACGGTGTTCGATCCCACGTCGATGATGCCGACCTTCACTACACCATAGTGTCGCGTGCGGCTCGGCCGCCGGGGGCTGCAGACGGTGAACGGCTGGTGACGGTTCGGGGATCAGGCGGGCCCGGGGCCGCCGCGACGGCGCACGCGCAGGCGGGCGCGGCGCATCAGCGTCGCGTGCGCGCCGCGCTCGCGCTCTCCCGGGGCCGGTGCCAGCCGCCGCCATGTGCCGTCCGCCTCCAGCTCCCACGACTGGGTGTTATCCGCCAGCAGCGCGTCGAACGCGGTGGACAGTTCCTCGCGAGCGCGGCCGTCCTCGACCGGAGCGACCACCTCGATCCGGTGATCGAGGTTGCGCGGCATCAGATCGGCGCTGCCCAGCAGGTAGGTGTCCTCACCGCCGGCCTCGAAGGCGAACACGCGGCTGTGCTCGAGGAACCGGCCGACCACGCTGCGCACGCGGATCGTCTCGGACAGCCCGGGGACGCCCGGTCGAAGCATGCAGATGCCGCGGGCAAAGATCTGGATCTCGGCTCCGGCCTGTGACGCCTTGTACAGCTCCTCGATCATCGCCTCGTCCGTCAGCGCGTTGACCTTGATCCTGATCCGAGCCCGCTCACCGTTCGAGGCCGCTCGCGAGACGGCGCGGATCCGCTCGGTCAGGCCGCTTCGCAGGTTGAACGGCGCCGCCAGGATCTTGCGGAACCGCTGCGGGCGGCCGAAGCCGGTGAGGTGGTTGAACAGGTCCGCCAGGTCGGCCGTGATCGCCTCGTCGTCGGTGAACAGGCCGAAGTCCTCGTAGAGCCGCGCCGTGACAGCGTTGTAGTTGCCGGTGCCGATGTGGGCGTAGCGGTGCAGCGCGTCTCCGTCGCGGCGCACGATCAACGTCATCTTGGCGTGGATCTTGAGGTTGGCGAAGCCGTAGACCACGTGCACCCCGGCCTGCTCCATCGCTCGCGACCACTCGATGTTGCGACGCTCGTCGAATCGAGCCTTCAGCTCGACCAGGCAGACCGTCTGTTTGCCGTCCTCCGCGGCGTCGATCAGGGCCGGCAGCAGCGCCGAATCGTCGCTGGTGCGATAGACGGTGGTCTTCACGCCAACCACGTCGCGGTCCTTGGCCGCCGCGCGCACGAAGGCCTCCACCGAGGTCGCGAACGAGTCGTACGGCAGCTGCACCAGCAGGTCGGAGCGGCGCACCTCGGCGAACAGATCGCGGCGGCCGGCGGCCGGTGCGAGCCGCGATCGCGTCACGGGCAGCCATGGCTCGTAGCGCAGCTCGGGACGGTCGAGTTCGGCGATCCGCGACAGGTCGGCCAGGTCGAGCATGCCGTCCACGGCGTACACCTGATCGGCGCTCACCGCCAGCCCGTCCTTGAGCTGGTCGATCATGGCGTCGCTGGCGCCGCTTGCAACCTCGAGCCGGACGACGTCTCCGAAACGCCGCCGGCGAAGCTCCAGCTCGACCGCCTCCAGCAGGTCGTCGGCCTCGTCCGAGACCTCGAAGTCGGCGTCGCGGGTGACCCTGAACGCGACGTGCTCCACCACCTCCATGCCCGGGAACAGCCAGGACAGGAAGTGCGCGATGGCATCCTCCAGCGGCAGCAGCGCGCCTCGCGATCCGATCGAGAGGAAGCGCGGAAGCACCTCGGGCACCTTCACGCGCGCGAACCGCTCCTCGCTGCCGTCCGGCTCGCGCACGAGCACACCGAGGCTGAGCGAGAGGCCCGAGATGTAGGGGAACGGCTGGCCCGGCCCCACCGCCAGCGGCGTCAGCACCGGGTATACCTCGCGGTCGAAGCGCCCGGTGAGCTCGGTCAGCTCGTCATCGTCGAGCGCGTCCGTGCCGCCGACCAGGATGCCGTTCTCGGCCAGCAGCGGCACCAGCTGCTCGCGCCACAGGCGCGATTGGAGCTGGCCCAGCTGGGAGACGCGCTCGCGGATCTCGACCAGCGCCGCCTGGGGCGTGCGGCCATCGGGTGACCGCATTCCCAGGCCGGTTCCGGTCTGGCGCAGGAGGCCGGCCACCCGCACCATGAAGAACTCATCAAGCGCCGAGGAGACGATCGCGCAGAATCGCACCCGCTCCAGCAGTGGCACGCGCGGATCCTCGACCAGCGCCAGCACGCGAGCGTTGAAGTCCAGCCACGACAGTTCGCGATTGAGCAGCCGCTCCTCCGGCAGTCGAGCCGGCGGAAGAGCGGTCAGATCGTCGAGGCTCATGAATATCATGGTACTCCCACTTGTGGCGCTTGCGCGGGGTGCCGCAAGCGTTCGTGGTCGTTGTCACCTGAGCATCTACAATGGGCCGGCGATGTACGAACTGCTGACTCAGGTGGCATCCGACCGGCGGACGCCGGCGGCAGGCTCGGCGGCGAGCGCCGCCGCGGAGCTGGCGACGGCGCTGGTGCTCAAGTCGGCGCGGCGCTCACGCGCCGTGTGGCCCGAGGCCGGCGGCGCGATCGCGCAGGCCAACGCCCTCGCCATCCGGCTGCGCGGGATATCGGCCACGATCGAATCCACCTCTGAGGACGCCATGGCCGCCCTCGAGGCTCACGACGATGACGACATCGCGCGCCTCCTGCCGCCGGCCGCCGAGGCCGCGCTCGACCTTGCGCGGACGTCCGCCGACGTTGCCGAACTGGCCGCCGAGACCGCCCACCGCTGCGATCAGGCGCACCACGCGGACGTCACCGTGGCGGCGGTGATGGCGGAGTCGGCGGCGCGCTCCGCAGCCCATCTGGTCGGCATCAACCTGCTGATCAGGCCCGAGGACGGACGCGCGGCAGAGGCCGCCCAACACGCGGATCGCGCCCGCCAGGCGGCGGCGATGCTTGCGAATGAGAACTGAGATGACTGCATCCACGCTGAACATGGAATCAACCGCCTAAGTGGAGTTGCATCGACCCATGCCCGCTCTGAACTCCATCACCGACGCAGGTCTCGTGGCTCGCTGCCGCACCGGCGACGACGCTGCATGGGAGGAGTTGGTGCGCCGGTTCTCGCGCTACGTGCTGGCGATCGCCCAGCAGGGGTTTCGGATGTCGCGCGACGACGCGGAGGACGTGTTCCAGGAGGTGTTCGCACGCACCTACGAGCGGCTGGGCGACCTTCGCAGCGATGACGCCGTCCGCCCCTGGATCGCCCAGCTGACCCGGCGGCTGTGCATCGACCGCATCCGGGCGGGATCGAGAGAAGTGCTCGATCCCGAGCCCACCAAGCGCGAGGTGGACGAGACGCTTGACCGGCTGGACGAGGCGCTCGCCGTCCGTGAGGCGCTCGAGGCGATGCCGGACGCCTGCCGCGAGATCCTCGACCGCTTCTTCTGCCGGGACGAGAGCTACGCCCTGATCGGCCGGACGCTGGGACTGCCGGCCGGAACGATCGCCAGCCGCATATCCCGCTGCCTTGCGAAACTTCGGCAACAACTCGAGGGAAGAGAACGGCCCTCTGCTCCGTCATGATGAACGAGATGTACGACGAAGAGCAAATCGGAGAACTGTTGCGGGCACTGCCGCCCGCTCCCGAGGCCTGGGTGGAGGCGGCATCACGCCTACCCGCCACCCGGCGCGCGATCGATCAGATCGCCGCCCTGGCCTCGGCAGACGCAGAGCTCCGGCGGGAGGTGCTGGCAGACCTCGAAGGCGCGTTGCAGCGCGCCGGTCTGGCACCCGACCCGGTGCTCGTCGCCGTTCTCCGCGATCGCCTGTGAGCGACGCCGAAGAGCCAGAGGAGCTGCCGGCCTGGAGCCTCTCCGCCGAGCAGGCGAGGGCCGTCGAGCCGCCGGCGTGGCCGGCCAAGATCACCCGCGAGTGGGCCTGGGGCGGCGCCACCGGCGCGGGGGTTCGAGTGGCGATCGTCGACAGCGGCGTCGAGCACGGCCACCCGCTGGTGGGAGAGGTGCAACGTTCGGTCACGATCGGCGACCCCGAACAGGACGAGGTGCTGGAGGACGAGGAGGGCGACCTCTGCGGGCACGGGACGGCGTGCGCCGGCATCGTGCGCGGGCTGGCACCGGACTGCGAGATCGTCAGCGTCCGTGTTCTGGGCGCCGGCTACACCGGCAGCGGCCCGGTGCTGATGGCGGGGCTCGAGTGGGCGGTCGAGCAGAAGTTCGACGTCATCAACATGAGCCTGAGCACGACCAAGCGCAAGTTCTCGGAGTTCCTCCACGAGCTGGCCGACGAGGCGTACTTCGGCGGCAGCGTGATCGTCGCCTCCGCCCACAACATGCCCGTCGAGAGCTTCCCGTGGCGGTTCTCGTCGGTGCTGTCGGTGGGCAGCCATGATCAGAGCGGCCCTCTCACCTTCTTCTACAACCCGAACCCCCCGGTCGAGTTCTTCGCCCCCGGGCTCGAGCTGGACGTGCCGTGGCTGGGCGGAGGCACGCTGCGATGCAGCGGAAACAGCTTCGCCACTCCTCACATCTCGGGCATCTGCGCCCTTATCCTCAGCAAACACCCACAGCTGACCCCGTTCCAGCTCAAGAGCGTGCTGCATGCGGTGGCATCCAACGTCCAGGAGGACTGAGCGATGACAGACGATCGCCTCTCGTCGGCGGTCTCGGCCGGAGTGCTGGCCTCGGAGTCCGCCCACCGACAGCTGCTGACGTCTGTCGCAGAGACCGCGCGCGCGATCTTCGGCGCCCGGGCGGCCTCGATCTTCCTCTACGACGAGGCCTCCGACGAGCTCGTGTTCGAGGCGGTCGCGGGCTCCGGCAGCGACTCGCTGCTGGGGCGCCGGTTCCCCTCCAGCACCGGCATCGCGGGATGGGTGCTGGTCACCCGCCAGCCGCTGGTGATCGAGGACGTGACCAGCGATCCCCGCTTCGCGGCGGACGTTGCGGCGGACACCGGATACGTGCCGAAAGGCATCATGG
Organism: Gaiellales bacterium; assembly: GCA_033856955.1. Lineage (GTDB taxonomy): Bacteria > Actinomycetota > Thermoleophilia > Gaiellales > JAICJC01 > JAICYJ01. The sequence continues at coordinate 579 of JAWVDZ010000126.1, read as the reverse complement.
CGGTGCCGCTGCTGCACGAGGAGCGCTCACTGGGCGTGCTGGAGGTGCTGGACCGTCCACAGCGGGCGGCGTTCACGCTCGCCGAGATGGACCTGCTGGGCCTGTTCGCCAACCAGGCCGCGATCGCGCTCGACCTGATGGCGCGATCACGGCGGGCGCGTGCCGCCCTGGACGGCAGCGATCCGGGGCTCTCCGCGGTGGCCGCCATCGCACGCCACCTGGACGAGCTGGAGGACGACCGGCAGGAGTCCGGCCGGCGGCTGCTGCTGGCACTGGCGGACGTGCTAGCACCGAGCGAGGAACGCGAGCCGAGACGCACGAGAGGCTCGGCCTGATCTCAGGTCGAGCCTCTCGAGTAGCAGGAGAGAAATTCTTGGAGTCGCGTCTACTGCTTGAAGATGTGCGCTTCCACGTCGGGCTGCGAGTCGTCGTCGCTGGCGTGCTTGACCTTATGCCGCACCTTGTGGGCCTCGACATCGGGCTGCGAGTCGTCGTCGCTGGCGTGCTTGACCTTATGCCGCACCTTGTGGGCCTCGACATCGGGCTGCGAGTCGTCGTCGCTGGCGTGCTTGACCTTAT
>JAWVDZ010000125.1:0-4153 GCA_033856955.1 Gaiellales bacterium | reverse complement strand
GCCAGCCACAGCAGCGGCAGCGCGCCGATCGAGTAGAGGCGGGTGGCGTTGGCGCCGATCGGCGATGGCACCAGAAACAGGGCGACGTTGAGGAGACCGTAGAGCACGAACAGCGTGCTCAGAAAGTCGCGCCGGATCCGTCCCCGGGCGAGCACCAGACCGAGGGCGCTGAAGCCGAGTGCGGTTGCCAGATCGATGGGCGAGAACGGGTAGTAGCCGGATTGCGAGAAGGCCAGCTTGAGCGCGGCAGCGGCCATCAGACAGCCCGCCACGGCGATCGCCGGCCAGCGGTTCTGCCGCAGCATCGACCGCGGTGCGGCGGCCGTCAGCACGGCGGCCGCCAGCACCACCACCAGGATCAGGAACGCCAGCGGCGAGAACGCCGCCGTCCCGATGATCGCGAACGTGGCGTTGAACCGCCTGCTGCGCTGGAGCAGCACGATCGCCAACCCCGCCACCGCCACCCCGGCGCCGAACGGGTACATGCCGGACACCATCACGATGATCGGCGCGGTGACGGCGAATGCCAGGCTGGGTAGCCGGGCCGGCAGCCCCCACAGTCGTCCGGCGGCGCTCGCGAACGCCCAGGCCGTGAACGCCGCCGACGCGACCGCGACGGGAATGATGCCGCCGATCGCCGCCACGGGGTAGTAGGCGATGCTGTAGAGCACGTACGCGTACGAGCCGGCGTACCAGTAGTTGTCCCACAGCGCGAAGCCGTGCCGTGCGAATGCCAGCGTCTGGAACACGTGCGCCGGGGCGTCGCCGGCCGGTGGGCCGAGAATGTGGGTTGCCAGGGCCGCGACCGCGGCCACGACGGCGCACAGGGAGGCGGCGTGCGTCGTCGGGCGGGCCTCTGCGCGCGCGGTGCCGATCACGGCGAAGCCCCAATCTGGCGGCGAAGCGGCTGCCGCAAGGATATGGCCGTGATCCGCTCTGGCGCTGACGAGTCGATCCCCGCATGCTAGATGGCTGAGTCGCCGGTCAGGGCCGTGTCCCTTTCCGAATCCTTCCGATTCCGGTACAACACCCCACTATGTCCGGACAGCAGGGAGCCAAGGGCGCCGCGCGTCCCAGCGTCCTCGACCATGCCTTCGGTGATGGCCCGCCACTCACGGTCGGTGTCGAGGAGGAGTACATGCTGCTGGACGAGGCCGCCTTCGACCTCGTCTCGGGAGTCGAGCCCCTGCTCGAGGCCGCCGCGGACGGGCCCTACGCCGAGCAGCTGAAGCCGGAGCTGATGCAGTGCGTGCTCGAATCGGGGACGGTGGTCTGCAACGACATCCCGGAGGCGGAGGCCGATCTTCGCGGCATACGCCGCTATGCCTCGCTGCTCGCCCGCGAGCACGGCATGCGACTGGGCGCGGCGGCCACCCACCCCTTCTCGCTCTACGAGCACCAGAAGATCACCGCCCGCGACCGCTACCGGATGCTGGTCGAGATGCTTCAGTATGTCGCCCGCCGCGAGCTGGTGTTCGGCATGCATGTGCATGTGGCGGTTCCGACCCCGGAGGCCGCGCTTCAGGTCATGGAGGGCGTGCTGATCGAGCTGCCGGTGCTGCTCGCGCTCTCGTCCAACTCTCCGTTTTGGCGCGGCGAGGCGACGGGGCTGCACTCAACCCGGGCGATGATCTTCGCCTCGTTCCCGCGCAGCGGTATCTCGCCCCGCTTCGAGAGCTACAAGGACTACGCGGACGCGGTCGGCTTCATGGAGACGACGGGGGCGATCGGCGACTACACCCACCTGTGGTGGGACGTGCGGCCACACCCCCGCTTCGGCACCATCGAGCTGCGGGTGATGGACGTGCAGTCGCGGGTCGAGGACACGGTCGCCCTGGCCGCCTACGTGCAGTGCCTGGTGAAGCAGATCCTGGATGAGATCGGGACTGGCAACCCACCCATCGCCTACAACCGGATGCTGCTGAGCGAGAACAAGTGGCTGGCCGCTCGCTACGGTCTGGATGCGAAGCTGATGGATCTCCGCGCGGGCAAGCGGATCAAGGTGGCCGCCCGAACGCTGGTCAAGCGACGGGTGAAGGAGCTGAAGCCGATCGCCCGCGAGCTGGGCTGCGTCGAGCAGCTGAGCAGGATCGAGTGGATCGTCGAGAACGGCACCGGCTCGATGCGCCAGCTCCAGGTCTGGAACGCGAACCACGACATTCGCGAGGTGGCCGAGGAGGTCGCGGACGCCACCGAGGCGGTGTGAGCAAGGCGGTCATCGAGACCGAGCGGCTGGTGCTGCGCGAGTTCGTTCCCGAAGACCTGGAGTGGCTGGCCCCGATGCTGGGCGATCCGGAGACGCTCGAGCACTGGGAGCGGCCGCTCACCGTCGCCGAGTCCAGGGCCTGGATCGACCGCAACCTCAAGCTCTACGCCCGGGACGGGTACGGCCTGTGGGCGGTCGAGCTGCGAGGCGGTGAGCCGCTCGGCGACTGTGGACTGTGGCGGCGCGAGATCGAGGGCCGGTGGGAGGTCGAGCTGGGCTATCACTTCGCCCGCCGCTGCTGGGGAAACGGCTATGCCACGGAGGCCGCGGCCGCCTGTGTCGAGCGCGCGACGTCGCTTGGAATCGATCGAGTGGTCGCGCTGATCCTGCCCGCCAACCTGCGATCCCAGGCGGTCTCACGGCGGGTGGGGCTCCAGCCGGGTCGCGAGCTGATCCATGCCGGCCGGCCGCACGTGCTGTGGGAGTCGGCTCCCGACGTCAGCGGCTGATCCGCGGCGGCCGCACGGCGACCAGCGCCACGAAGCTGAGCAGCGCGAACACCGCCCCCAGCGCGAACACCGCCCCCGGCGCGACCACCTGCCACAGCACGCCCGCCACCAGGCTCGCCACCACCGAGGCACCGCCGGTGGCGAGCTTGAACATGCCCTGGCCCGTCGCCCGGTCATGGGCCGGCGAGAGATCGGATACGAGCGCCTTCCCGACGCCGTCGGTGGCCGCGATGTAGACGCCGTAGACGGCCATCAGCGGCCACACCAGCACGTCGTCCGTGGCCAGCCCGAAACCGGCGTAGACGGCGGCGAAGATCAGCAGCCCGGCACCCAGCACACGCCGCTTGCCGATCCTGTCCGAGAGGTTGCCGAGCGGCCACGAGAGTCCCGAGTAGAGGGTGTTGTAGAGCGCGTAGGCGAGCACCACGGCGGTCGCTCCCAGGCCGAGATCCCGCGCCCGCAGAAGCAGGAAGACGTCGGCCGAGTTGCCCAGCGAGAAGATCGTCCAGGCGCCGGTGAAGACCCAGAACGGCCGTCCCAGCGCGCCCACGCTGCCGGGCTGCGCCGCGGCCGCCGGGGCCGGCTCCGTCCGCGGCATGTCGCGAACGCGGCGAAGAGCCAGCATCGTCAGCAGGGCCGGCACCACCGCCACGGCGATCACCTGGCGCAGCGAGAGCCCCGCCTCCAGCAGCGCCAGCGCCAGCAGCGGCCCGACGACCGCGCCCAGCGAGTCCATGAAGCGGTGGAAGCCGAATACCGATCCGGTGCGGCCGGGCTCGCTGGAGTCGCGCAGCAGCGCGTCGCGCGGCGCCGTTCGGATGCCCTTGCCGGTGCGGTCGAGCACGCGCGCCCCGAGCACCCATCCCCAGGCCGGTGCGACCGCCACCAGCGGCTTGGCGATATTCGAGAGCGCGTAGCCCGCCCACACGAACGGCATCCGCCGGCGCATGCGGTCGGAGCGGCGGCCGATCGCCAGGCCGACGACCTGCGAGGCGGCGTCGGCGGCTCCCTCGACGGCGCCCACGGCCGAGGCGGGCGCTCCCAACGTGACGGTCAGAAACAGGGGCAGCACGGGATACAGCAGCTCCGACGAGGCATCGTTCAGAAGGCTCGTCCAGCCCATCGCCCACACGTTCCGGTTGATGCCGAGTCGCATCGGCGGCAACGATAGACTGCCCCGGTTCCCGGGGTCGACGATCAAGGAGGGTCATGGACAAGCAGGAGGTTCTCGAGCGCTGCCGGCGCGACAACGTCGCGTTCGTGCGGCTCCAGTTCACCGAGCCCTACGGCGCGGTGAAGTACGTCTCCATTCCGGTCGAGGAGCTGGAGAAGGCGCTCGACAACGAGCTGATGTTCGACGGCTCGTCGATCCGCGGCTTCAAACGCATCGAGCAGTCCGACATGTACTTCCTTCCGGACCCTGCGACGTACGCGCTGC
>JAWVDZ010000124.1:0-4076 GCA_033856955.1 Gaiellales bacterium | reverse complement strand
AGGTGGCGCCCAGCACGTGGCGACCGGGCAGGCCGAACGAGGTGTTGGAAGCGCCGCAGGTCATGTTGACTCCAAGGTCGTCACGGATCAGTCGCACCGTCTCCAGGAACAGCGTCACCGCCTCCGGCAGGGCGCCGACAGGCATCGCCAGCGGGTCGATCACGACGTCCTCGGGCGGGATGCCGTGGTCGCCGGCGGCCGAGACGATCTTGCGTGCGATCTCGAGCCGGCGCTTGGGCTCCATCGGGATCTCGTCGTCGTTGGCGAGGCCGATCACGGCCGCACCATGGCGGGCGACGATTGGCAGGATCAGCTCCAACCGCTCGTCCTCGCCGGTGACCGAGTTGACCAGGGCCTTGCCCTCGTACACCGAGAGGCCGGCCTCGAGCGCCTCGATGATCGAGGAGTCGATGCACAGCGGCAGGTCGGTCAGCCCCTGCACCATCGGCACGGCGGTGCGCATCAGCTCGATCTCGTCGGCCAGCGGATCGCCCACGTTGACGTCGAGCACGTCGGCGCCGCCGGCCACCTGCTCGGCCACGTCGATCTCGATCTGAGACAGGTCGGCGGCCTGAAGCTGGGCCTGGAAGGCCTTGCGGCCGGTCGGGTTGATGCGCTCACCGATCACGCAGAACGGCTGGCCACCTCCGATCACCACGGTCTTCGACCGCGACTCGAGAACCGTCTGCATCACAACGTCCTTTCGGGTGGGCCCATCATGCGGTTACGGCGGGCTGGGTCGTGCGCAGGTCGGCCAGCCAGGCGGCGCTGCGCTCGAGGCCGCCGAACGGGAACAGGTGCAGCCCACGGATCAGGCTGTCGGGGTCATCCGCAACGCCGGCCGCGATCCCCTCAGCGACCGCATCCGGCTTCCACAGCCGGGTGGTGGCCAGCTTCAGCAGGCCGCCCGACTGCTTGCGCAGCACCTCGATCGAGGGGCCGATGCCGCACGCCAGCGCGTACTTGAGCAGCGTCGGCGGCGAGGTGACGCCGGGGATGCCGGCCACGATCGGCAGCCGGTTTCCCTCCTTGCGGACGCGGCGCTCCCACGCCAGGTAGGGCGCAGCCGCAAGCGCGAACTGGGTGACGATGCGAAGCTCGATCGCCGACGCCTGGGCGAAGACGTTCTTCTCGGCCAGCGCCTTCCGCATCGCCTCGGGGCTGATGTCGGGACTGCCCTCGGGATGGCCGGCGACGCCCGCCCGCACGATGCCGTGCCGCTCGAGCAGCCCCGAGCGAAGCACGTCCATGGCGCCGCTGTAGGCGCCCGCCGGCGTCTTGATGCCGCCCGCGACCACCAGCACGTCGTCGACGGCCGCGTCCGCCACCAGCCGGCCCAGCAGCTGGTCGAGCTCGCCGTCGCCGGACAGGCCGCGCGCGGCGATGTGCGGCACCGGCACGTAGCCGGCCGCCCGCGCCAGCGCCGACGCCCGCACCACGTCACCGGAGTCGGCCCCCGGCAGGGCGGTGATGTACACCCGCGTCCCGCTGGGCAACACGTCGTTCAGCTCCGCCAGCTTCTCGGCGTGGCGTGGCGTGACCTCGATGCTGGCCTCCGAGGCCAGCTCGCGCAGCCGCTCGGCGACCGACTCGGTCATGCCATCGCCGTCGCCGACCGGCGGTTCTCGATCAGCGCCTTCGCCAGCCGCACCGCCGTCGAAGCGTCGGCGGCATAGCCGTCGGCGCCGACCGCGTCCGCGTACTCCTGGGTGACCGGCGCGCCGCCCACCATCACGATCACCTTGTTTCGCAGGCCGGACTTCTCGAGCGCGTTGATGTTGGCCTTGAACATCGGCATCGTGGTCGTCAGGAAGGCCGAGAAGCCGACGATGTCGGGCTCGTGCTCCTGCACCTGCTCGACGAACTTCTCGGGCGGCACGTTCACGCCCAGGTCGTGGACGGTGAATCCGGCGCCCTCCAGCATGATGTTGACCAGGTTCTTGCCGATGTCATGGACGTCGCCCTTGACGGTGCCCATCACGAACGTGCCGATCGGCTTGGCACCGGTCTCGGCCAGCAGCGGGCGCAGGATGTCGAGCGCGCCCTGCATTGCCCGGGCGGCGATCAGCATCTCCGGGACGAAGAAGTCGCCCCGCTCGAAGCGCGCGCCGACCTCCTCCAGCGACGGGATCAGCGCGTCGTAGAGCAGCGATTCCGGCCCCATGTCCTGCGCCAGCCCCTGCTCGGTCAGCTCCTTGACCGCCGGCGCATTGCCCACCAGCGTGTTGTCGAACAGTCCCTGCAGGATCTCTTCGTTGGTCATGCCGCTCCCTCCTTCGGGCGCCTGTATCCCAGCCGTTCGGACAGCCTGGTCGTCTCCTCCACCAGCAAAGCTCCCATCTCGTCCACCCGCTCCGGCCGCAGCCGAAGCGCCGGCCCCGAGATGCTGATCGCCGCCATCGCCCGGCCGTCGGCCGAGAACACGGGTGCCGCCACCGCCACCAGCCCAGGCTCGAGCTCGCCGACGGCCGTGCCGTAGCCACGCGCCCGCACCTGCTCGAGCTGCGTCTCCAGCGTGCCGCGGTCGGTGATCGTGTCGGGCGCGAACGGCTCGAGCGTGCCGGCCGGCAGGCGTGCGGCGCCAAAGGCCAGCAGCACCTTGCCCACGGCGGTGCAGTGGTGTGGCAGCCGGCGGCCGGTCCAGTTCGTGGTGCCGAGGAAGTGGCGGCTGTCGACCTGCGCCAGGTAGTACTCGGCACCGCCGGGCACGGCCGCCGCCAGATCGATCGTCTCGCCGGTGCGCTCGCCCAAGCGCTCCATGGCCTCTGCGCACAGCTCGACCAGGTCACCGTCGTTGACGCCGCGGCGGGCGAGCCCCAGCAGCACCGGCCCGGGCCGGATGCCGCCGCGGACGCCGCTTCGCTGCACCAGGCCCTGGCGCTCGAGTGCGGCCACAGCGCGCGAGACGGTGCTCTTGGGCAGGCCGGCCGCGTCGGCCAGCTCGCCCACGCTGCTCGAGTCCTCGCTCTCGACGACGAGAACGAGGAGCTGGGCGGCGCGGTCGATGGCCTGGGTTCCGGTCTGCATTGCTTTCTGACTCATCATGTGGAACGATTGTTCCACCTATCGAGATACTAGGGAGTATGCCGATGTTCGTCAACAGGATGCCACGGTACGAGATCCTCTCCCAGGACGCGATCGAGACGCTGGACAAGGGTTGGCGGAGGATCGTCTCTGAGATCGGAGTCGAGTTCATCCTGCCCGAGGCGGTCGAGATATTCGCCAAGGCCGGCCAGAGGACGGAGGGCGACAACGTCTGGCTCGACCCCGACTTCGTGCTCGAGCAGGTCGCGAAGGCGCCGCGCGAGTTCGACGTGCAGGCGCGCAACCCCGAGCACAGCATTCACATCGGCGGCGACCACATGGCGTTCGCATCCGTCTACGGGCCGCCGTTCGTGCGCGAGGGGGACACCCGCCGCGACGCGACGATGCAGGACTTCGAGCGGTTCGCGATGCTCTCGCAGTCGTTCGACGAGCTCGACTCGGCCGGCGGCACGATCGTCGAGCCGAACGACCGGCCGCTCGACTCGCGCCACCTGGACATGGTGTTCGCGCTCCAGACGCTGACCGACAAGCCGTACATGGGATCGGTCACGTCCGGGCCGAACGCGGCCGACACGATTCGGATGACGGAGATGCTGCTGGGCGGGCGCGAGTCGATCGAGGCCACGCCCGGGGTGATCTCCCTGATCAACGTCAACTCGCCGCTTCGCTACGACGACCGCATGCTGGCCTCGATGTTCGAGTACGTGCGGGCCGGCCAGCCGGTCGTGATCACGCCCTTCCTGCTGATGGGCGCGATGTCGCCGGTGACAGTCCCGGCAACGCTGGTGCAGCAGATGGCCGAGGGGCTGGCCGGGATCGCGCTGACCCAGCTGCTTCGGCCGGGTTGCCCGGTGATCTTCGGCTCGTTCCTGTCCAACACCGACATGCAGTCCGGCTCGCCCAGCTTCGGCACGCCGGAGTCGGCGATCGGCCTGCTCTGCACGGGGCAGATCGCACGCCACTTCGGCCTTCCCTGGCGTTAGGGCGGCGGGTTCACGAGCAGCCAGACGGTGGATGCGCAGGCCTCCTAC
>JAWVDZ010000123.1:0-4180 GCA_033856955.1 Gaiellales bacterium | reverse complement strand
GCAGTTCGTGGAATCAACCATCAAACCTGTATAACTCGCCAGATGCGCAGCGAGTCAGAGCAGTTCTTCCGCCGCCTGCTGGAGGCGGCCGGGCCGAGCGGCGACGAGCGGATCGCGGCCCGCGTGTGGCGCGAGTACGCGTCCGGGTTCGCCGACGTCAGCCACGACCGGCTCGGCTCGAGCTTCGCCGTGACAAACCAGGAGGGGTCGCCCAGCGTTGCCGTGTTCGGGCACATCGACGAGATCGCCCTGGTCGTCAACCACATCGATGATGAGGGCTTTCTCTGGTTCGGCAACGTCGGCGGATGGGACCCCGAGGTGCTGGTCGGCCAGCGCGTCCGGATCCTCGCCAAGGGCGGCCCGCTGCCCGGCCTGATCGGCAAGAAGGCCCGCCACCAGCAGGACGCCGCGGATCGCGAGAAGCCTTCGCGGATCCGCGACCTGTGGATCGACATCGGCGCCGGATCGGCCACGGCCGCCGGCGAGCTGGCCGCGGTGGGCGACCTCGCGGTGCTTGAGCAGCCGGCCATCACGCTCGCCAACGGCCGCATCGCCAGCCGCGCCGCCGACAACCGCTGCGGCGCCTACGTGGCCGCCGAGGCGGTGCGTCTCTACGGCGAGAACGGCGGCGCCGCACGGCTGACGGGGATCGCCTCGGTGGGCGAGGAGACGGCCTTCACCGGCGCCCACACGACCGCCTTCTCGGCCGCGCCCGACGTGGGGATCGCGGTGGACGTGACCAACGCCACCGACTATCCCAGCACCAGCAAGCAGCAGTACGGCCACGTCGCGCTCGGCAAGGGTCCGGCGCTGGCCCGCGGCGCAGGCGTGCACCCGGAGGTGTTCGAGGGCTTGGTGGCTGCCGCTGAGGCCGAGAACATCCCCTACCAGGTCGAGCCGGTGGGCGGGTCGACCGGCACCGACCTCGACGCCGTGCACCTCACGCGCGGTGGCATCCCGGGCAGCGTGGTCAGCATCCCGCTTCGGCACATGCACTCCCCCAACGAGCTGCTCGACCCGAGCGACCTCGACGCCTGCGCCGCGCTGGTGGCCGCCTACGCCCGGCGGCTTACGGAGGCCCCAACCGCGGACTAGTACGATGTTCGGCATGCGCCGCATGCTCTCCGTCGCGATGCTGACCGCAGGGTCGATCGTGATCCTGGCGCTGGTGGTGTTCGGGCGCTCGCACACCGTGAAGGCGCCGGCCCCACAGCTTCGCAGCGCCGATCAGCGCACGCCCGCGGCCCCATTCGACGCCACCACCACCGCCGGCCAGCGGGTCAGCCTGGCGAGCTTCAAGGGCCGGCCGCTGGTGATCAACTTCTTCGCCGCCTGGTGTGAGCCGTGCAAGCGTGAGGCGCCCGAGCTCACCCGGCTCGAGGGCCGCTACGGCAATCGCATCTCGCTGGTCAGCGTGGCAGTCCGCACGTCGCACCGCTCGGCGCTCGTCGCGTTCGTGCGGGACCACGACATGATCTGGCCGGTGATCTGGGACCGAGGGGGCAGCCTTACGGACTCCTACCAGATCGTCGGCCAGCCGATCACCTACGTGATCGACAGCCAGGGCCGCATCGTCTACCGCATCATCGGGCAGACGACGGAGCACCGCATCGCGGGCCTGCTCGACCAGATGTTGTGAACATCTCGCCCACAGACCTCACGGTGGCCTTCGCGGCCGGGTTCGTCTCGTTCGTCTCGCCCTGCGTGTGGCCGTTGATCCCGGGCTACCTTTCCTTTGTCAGCGGTGTGCCCGGCGCCGAGCTGCCCGGGCACCGGACGCGAGTGGTGCTGGCAGCGACCGGATTCGTGGCCGGCTTCAGCCTGCTGTTCGCGCTGGCGGGGGCGGGCATCGGCGTGCTCGGATCCCAGTTCGTCGACCACCGCCGCGGGCTCGAGCTGGTGGGCGGCGCGATCGTGATCGCGATGGGCGTGCTGATGCTGATGCCGACCGCCTCGCTGGTCGTCCGCACCTGGAAGCTGCCGGCACCGGCCCGCCCGCACGGGCCGCTGGGCGCGGCGCTTGCCGGCGCCGCCTTCGGCGTGGGCTGGACGCCCTGCATCGGCGCCCAGCTGGCCGCCATCCTGGCGATCGCCGGCAGCCGGGGAAGGGCCGGCGACGGCGCGCTGTTGCTGTTCGTCTACGGCCTCGGGCTGGGCGTGCCGTTCCTGGCGGCCGGGATCTGGTTTCCCTCCGTGATGTCGGCCACCAGGCTGCTGCGCGACCGCTGGGCGCTGGTGACGCGCGTCTCAGGTGCGGTGCTGATCGTGGCCGGGGTGCTGCTCGCGAGCGGCCGGCTGACCGACATCAGCACGCGGCTGGCCGGATAGGCTCTGCCTGTGAAGGTCGTCAGCGTGGTCGGCAACCGCCCGCAGTTCATCAAGGCAGCGCCGCTCTCGCGGGCGCTGGCGGAGGTGTGCGACCACGTGCTGGTGCACACCGGGCAGCACTACGACGAGGAGCTGTCGCAGGTCTTCTTCGAGGAGCTGGGCATGGCGCCGCCCGACCACCGGATCGAAACCGGCTCCGGCAGCCACGCCCAGCAGACCGGCTCGATGCTGGTCGGCCTGGAGCCGGTGCTCGGCTCCGAGCAGCCGGACATGGTGCTGGTCTATGGGGACACCAACTCGACCCTGGCCGGGGCGCTGGTCGCGACCAAGTCCGGCTACCCACTGGGTCACGTCGAGGCGGGGTTGCGCTCGTTCGACCGCGGCATGCCGGAGGAGGTCAACCGCGTGGTGACCGACGTCGTCTCGGATCTGCGCTTCTGCCCCAGCGAGACGGCGGTGCGAAACCTGGCCGCTGAGGGGATCGAGAACGGCGTGCACCTGGTCGGAGACGTGATGGTCGACGTTGCGCGGCAGTTCGCGCCGGCGGCCGCGCGGCGGTCGAACGCGCTCGAGCGGCTGAGCGTCTCGAAGGGCGCCTACGTCCTGATGACGGTGCACCGCCAGGCCAACACGCTGCCCGAGGCACTCCCCGCCCTGGTCTCGGTGCTGGAGGCGATCGAGGAGCCACTGGTCGTGCCGCTGCACCCTCGCACCGAGGCCGCCCTCAGCCGCCGCGGCCTGCTGGAGCGAGCGGAGCGGGCTGCGATCATCACCCCGCCGCTCGGCTACCTCGACTTCACCGCCCTGCTGGCCTCGGCACGCGTCTGCCTGACCGACTCGGGAGGCGTGCAGAAGGAGGCCTACCTGCACCGCGTGCCCTGCCTCACCCTGCGCGACTCCAGCGAGTGGGTGGAGACGATCGAGCTGGGCTGGAACCGGCTGGTCGCGCTGGATGCGACCGCGGTGGCGGCTGCGCTGGCCGATCTGCGCCTGCCCGACGAGCATCCGCCGCTGTACGGGGATGGCCATGCGTCGCAGCGGATCGCCGAGCTGGTTGCCGCCTTCACGCGGTGACGCTCTGTACGATCCTCGCCTGATGGCCACAGACATCACGATCATCGGCGCCGGCTACGTCGGGCTGCCGCTGGCAGTCGCCTTCGCCGAGGCCGGGCGCCGCGTGCACTGCCTGGACACCGATCCGGCCAAGGTGACGGCGATCGGCGAGGGCCGAAGCTACATCGCCGACGTCGATTCAGCCGCGCTCGCGAGCCTGACCGCGGCCGGCACGCTGACGGCGGGCGACGACTACGCGGCAACCGCGGACACCGGCGCGATCGTGATCTGCGTGCCCACGCCGCTGACCGAGAACCGCGACCCGGACGTCTCGATCATCGTGGCGGCGGCGGAGTCGATCGCCCCTCACCTGCGCCGCGGACAGCTGGTCGTGCTCGAATCGACCACCTACCCTGGCACCACCCGCGAGCTGCTGGCGCCGATCCTCGAGCGCAGCGGCCTGCAGGCCGGCGAGGACTTCCACCTGGCGATGTCGCCGGAGCGGATCGACCCCGGTCGCACCGACCACACCGTGCGCACCACGCCCAAGGTGGTGGGCGGCCTGACGCCGGAGTGCGCGCGGCGGGCGAGCGAGCTGTACGCGGCCTGCGTGGACACGCTGGTGCCGGTCTCATCGCCTGACGCCGCCGAGCTGGTGAAGCTGCTCGAGAACATCTTCCGCAGCGTCAACATCGCGCTGGTCAACGAGCTGGCGATGCTGTGCAACAGGATGGGGCTGGACGTGTGGGAGGTGATCGACGCCGCGGCCACCAAGCCGTACGGCTTCATGCGCTTCACG
>JAWVDZ010000122.1:0-3572 GCA_033856955.1 Gaiellales bacterium | reverse complement strand
TGTCCGCCGCGCCACTTTCGGCAATCCCCGCAAATAAGCGGTTCTTGTGATGGGCCGTGTTGGAATCGAACCAACGACCTTGGGATTAAAAGTCCCCTGCTCTACCAGCTGAGCTAACGGCCCCGGGATGGCGATTGTAGGTAACCTGATCGCCCGCGCCGAGAAGACGGCCGCCGCATGAGGTTCCCGCCACCCCAGAAGCGAGCATGAGCATTCGCGTCAACCGCATCGACGAGCCCGGCTTCGCCGGCATCGCCACCTTCTCCAAGCTTCCCCTGGCGCTCGATCCCAGCGGTCTGGCCGGTGCTGATGCGGCGATCGTCGGTGCGCCGATGGACGAGACCGTCTCCAACCGCCCGGGCAGCCGATTTGGCCCGCGCGCGGTGAGGATGGCGGACGACTCCGCCGGCGTGCCGCCGCAGCGCCCGCACATGCTGCTGGGCGTCGACCCCTACACCGTGCTGAACGTCGTCGACTACGGCGACGCCGAGGTGGTGCCGGGCGACACCGAGCGAAGCCACGCCGCGATCAAGAAGATCATCGGCGAGGTGCTGACGGCGGGGGCGATCCCGTTCGTGCTGGGCGGCGACCACTCGATCGCCGATCCCCACTTCACCGCCGTGGCCGACCACCACGGCCACGGAACCGTCGGCGTGATCCACTTCGATGCGCACGCCGACACGGCCACCGAGCTGGCCGGCGTGACCCGCTCGCACGGCACGCCGATGCGGCTGGTGGTCGACTCCGGCGCGATCCCGGGCGACCGCTTCATGCAGGTCGCCCTGCGTGGCTGGTGGCCGGAGCAGGAGGAGTTCGCGTGGATGCGCTCGGTCGGCTTTCGCTGGTGGACGATCTACGAGCTCGACGAGCGCGGCTTCGACGTCTGCCTGGACGAGATCATCGCGGCGGCGTCGGGCTGGGAGAAGGTGATCCTCTCTGTCGACGTGGATGCCCTCGACCCGGCCTACGCGCCCGGCACGGGAACTCCCGAGCCCGGCGGCCTGACCCCGCGGGAGCTGTTCCGGGCGGTGCGCCGGATCGGCGCCGAGCTGAACGTCTGCTCGGTGGAGGTGGTCGAGGTGGCGCCCGCCTACGACCCCAGCGACGTGACGGCGATCAACGCCCACCGGGTGGTGCTCGAGACGCTGTCCGGCATCGCCCTTCGGCGCAGCGGCGGGCCGGCTGCACCGGAACTGGATGGCCGCACGCGCTGAAACCCGGATGGACCTAGAGGACTTTCGAGCTCTTAATGGGAACCAAACGGCGGTGATGGGCGTAGTATTTGGGGTATGGCACGTTCGATGAGCAACACATCAGACACGATCCGGTATCTCCCCACCGCCCGAGAAGCGGCCTGGCGCCGCTACCTGGAAGCGGTGCGGAACGCACCGGACGAGGAATACACCGAGGCTGAAGCGTCCGCCTGGGACGAGCTGCAGGCGGCTCTGGCCGGCCTGCCTCCCGTACCCACCGGCGCCGCCTGACCGCTCGCCGATCGGGGTCGCTCGCGTATTCTGCTGGCGCCTGCCCCCATCGGCTAGCGGCCTAGGCCTCCGCCCTTTCAAGGCGGCAACACGGGTTCGAATCCCGTTGGGGGTACTGGAGAGTTCTGACCCGCCCACCATGTGAGAGTTCGGAAGCGCGATAGCGTGCACGGATGACTTCAAGCGGTGACCAGGTCGGCGTTGGCCGACCAGGCACGGAACGGTCGCTGTCGGACGCCGACCGACGAGCAATCGCTGAGCAGGGCTGCATTATCCGCGGCCTTGTGGGCTCCACCATCCACGGCCTCATGCTGGAGGGCCAGGACGACCGTGATGAGATGGCGGTCACGATAGAGCCGCCGGAGGCAGCGCTCGGCTTGATCGGATTTGAGCACTGGGTCTATCGCACGAAGCCGGAAGGCGTCCGCTCTGGCCCCGGCGATCTGGATCTCACGACCTACTCGCTCAGGAAGTACGCCAGGCTCGCCGTCGCCGGCAACCCGACCATCCTGCTTTTGCTCTTCGTTCCGCGCGAGCATCTCGTCACGCAGACTCCGCTCGGCGAACAGCTCCAGCAGCTCGCTCCGGCGTTCGCGAGCAGGCGGGCGGTGGTCAAATTCCTTGGGTACATGAACAATCAGCGAGAGCGGCTGGGCGGTACCCGCGGTCAGATGCGCGTCAATCGCCCCGAGCTGATAGACGCTCATGGCTGGGACGTCAAGTACGGCATGCACGCGCTGCGCCTTGCATACCAGGGTCTCGAGTACGCCGAATCGGGGCGGTTGACATTGCCGATGCCTGAGCCGGCCAGATCGCGCGTCTTCGCCGTTCGCCGCGGCGGCGTGTCCCGAGACGAGGTCCTCGAGGAGATCTCCGAACTCGAGGTCCGCACGAAACGAGCGATGGAACTAAGCGAGCTCCCCGACCGTCCCGACATGGCAGTGATCACCCAGTTCTTGGTCGACGCCTATCAGCAGGCGTGGAGTGAGGGGAACACGGCACACCTGTCCGGCTGAGCCGACGCTCAAGCCCGACCCCCGGTAAACCTTTTTGCCCCCTCGGGACTCTGTATGGGAGTGTCGATGTCGTGACGATCGAATCAGCCGACCCCAGTCAGGGGATGGAGGAGCTGTTCAGGCGGGAGGCGCCAAGGCTGTGGCGTGCCCTGATGGCCTACACGGCGGGGCGGGACGATGTCGCCGAGGAGGCTGTCTCGGAGACGTTCGCACGGGCGGTTGCCAGCAGCGCCAGAATCGAGCAGCCGGTGGCCTGGCTGTATCGAGTCGCGTTTCGGATCGCGGCAGCGGAGCTTCGGCGCGAGCGCGAGCAAGGCGTACCGCAGCGAGCGCCGGCCGCGGATGCCGTTACGGAGCAGGACGGGCTCGGCGAGCTGTTCTCGGCGCTGGCGACGCTGCCCGCCAACCAGC
The DNA here is from genome assembly GCA_033856955.1 of Gaiellales bacterium. Taxonomy (GTDB): domain Bacteria; phylum Actinomycetota; class Thermoleophilia; order Gaiellales; family JAICJC01; genus JAICYJ01. The sequence continues at coordinate 661 of JAWVDZ010000122.1, read as the reverse complement.
GCGCGGCGGTGTTCCTGCACTACCGCTGCGACCTGCCGGTGCGCGAGGTGGCCGACCGTCTGGGCGTCTCGACGGCCACCGCGCGAGTACACCTGTGGCGCGGCCGGCAACGGCTGCGGAGCCTGCTGGAGGGAGAGGGCGATGAGTGAGCGGTGGCTCCAGAAGCTCGCCCTGCTCGACCGGCTCGAGCCCCCCGCCGACCTCGAGCAGCGAGCAGGCATGTCCGATCGGTCACCGATCACGACCCCGGCACGTCGCCGCCGGAGCCTTCCGCTGATCGCCGCTGGTCTGGTCGTGATCGCGGCTTCGGCGACCGCGGTCGTGCTCTCGCGGGACGCCTCGCGCGACTCATCCACCCCCAGCCCGAGACGAGCGGTCGGCTATCCCGAGTTCGCGGCGCGAAACCTGCCCTACCAGCCCGGGAACGGCTTTCCTATCCCGACCCAGCCGATCGGCGGCTTCGGCCCACCAGAACGGCCATCACCGCCACAGATCCGCGGGGCATCGGCGTCCTCGCCGACCGATGCCTGGGCGGTCGGTGGTTTCGACCGGGCGGTCGCATGGCACTGGGACGGCAGCCAGTGGACGGCGGTGCACGTCGACACCGGGCGACGGGCATATGGGGGGCTCGGCGAGCTGTTCTCGGCGCTGGCGACGCTGC
>JAWVDZ010000121.1:0-6201 GCA_033856955.1 Gaiellales bacterium | reverse complement strand
GTGCATCTTCAGGCCGAAGGACAGGTTCTCCGCCACGGTCTTGTGCGGGTACAGCGCGTAGTTCTGGAACACCATCGCGATGTCACGGGCGCGCGGCGGCACGCCGTTGACGACCTCGCCGCCGATCGCGATGGCGCCCGACGACGGCTGCTCGAGACCCGCCACCATCCGCAGCGCCGTCGTCTTGCCGCAGCCCGACGGGCCGACCAGCACCGCGAACTCGGCGTCGGCGATCTCGAGCGTGAGGTCGTTTACGGCCGTCACCGAGCCGAAGCGCTTCACCACGTTGTGGAAGCCGACCGATGGCACCGTCAGCCCTTGATCGATCCGGCCAGCATGCCGCGCAGGAACTGGCGCTGCAGCAGGATGTACAGGATCACGACCGGCGCCGCGACGAACACGGCCGCCGCCGACACACCCGGCACGTCCACGCCGTAGCGGCTCTGGAACGCGGACAGGCCGAGCGGCGCGGTGCGGTGCGTGTCGTCCGAGATCATCACCAGCGCCAGCAGGAACTCGTTCCACGTCCACATGAAGACCAGCAGCACCATGGTCAGGATCGCCGGCCGGCCGATCGGCACCAGCACCCGCCACAGGATCCGCCAGGAGGAGGCGCCGTCCACGCGGGCGGCATCCGATAGCTCCGGTGGCACCGACCGGAAGAAGGCCCGCATCCAGAACGTGCCGAACGAGATCGAGAGTCCCGTCTGAGGGAGGATGAGGGCCCAGTAGCTGTCGGTCAGGCCGGCGTCGCGGAACGAGTAGTAGAGCGGCACGACCAGCGACTCGAACGGCACCACGATGCCGGTCAGGATCACATAGAAGAGCAGGTCGACGGCCGGGAAGCGCATGGTGCCGAACGCGTAGCCGGCCGTAATCGAGAGCACCGTCGTGAACGCGACGACGGCCACCGCCACGATCACGCTCGACGTCATCAGGCGGCCGAAGCCGCCCTCGCTCCAGGCCGTGCGGAAGGTGTCGAGGCTGAACGAGTCGGGCAGGCTGATGCCGCTCAGCAGCGCCCCGGATGGATGCATCGCGGCCAGCAGCACCCCCACCAGCGGCGCCACAGCGAGCAGCGAAAACAGCGCCAGGACGACGTAGGTGACCGTTTGCTCAACACGGCTGCTGGTCATCTCCGCTCCTCCACCAGCCGCGTGATTCCGACCGACAGCGCCAGGATCAGCACTCCCATGATCGCCCCGATCGCCGCCGCTGAGCCGACCTGGCCGGTGACGAAGGCTCGCTGGTAGATCAGCAGCGACGGCACGGTCGTCTCGGTGCCCGGCCCGCCCTTGGTGGTGACGAAGATGATGTCGAAGGAGCGGAGCGCCGTGATCACGGTCAGCGAGAGGGCGACCGCCAGCTCGTTTCGCAGGCCGGGCAACGTCACCGCGAAGAACTCGCGCAGCGGCCCCGCGCCGTCCACCCGCGCCGCCTCGTAGCGGGACAGCGGGATGCGCTGCACGCCGGCCATGAACAGCACCAGGCAGAGGCCGGTCGTGACCCAGGTGCCGATCACGCCGACAGCCGGCAGCGCCGTGGTGAAGTCGCCCAGCCAGGGCCGTCGCAGGCCGCCCAGGCCGACCGCGGAGAGCAGCTGGTTGATCGGCCCCTGCGGGTCGTACAGCCACTTCCACGAGACGCCGATGACGACCGCGGCCAGCACCTGGGGCAGGAAGATGATGGTGCGCACGGCCGTGATGCCGCGTACCCGCGAGTGTGACAGCAGGGCGGTCAGGCCAAGCCCGACCGCGATCGGCAGCGCCGCGTAGAACAGCACCAGCACCAGCGAGTGCATGAATGCCGACCGAACGGCCGGGTCGGACAGCGCGGAGCGATAGTTGTCCAGGCCGACCCAGCGGCCGGGCGTGACGCCGTCCCACTGAAACAGCGAGATCCAGGCGCCGTCGATCATCGGTGCGATCACGAACACCGCGAACACCGCGAATGCGGGCAGGATGTAGAGGTAGCCGATCAGCCGTGGCTGGCCGGGCGCGGGCGCGGCGCGGGGCCGCCTCCAGCGCCGGCCGCGCTCAGCCGCGACCACCAGGTCGTTCTCACGAATGTGTCTGCTCCCAGTCCTTCTGCACGGCGGCGGTGAACTGCGCCGGCGTGATCCTGCCCTCGCTCAGCTGCTGCAACGCCCCGAACAGCGTGTCGCCCATTGTGGGAGTCGCCCAGTCGAGGTACGGCGTCAGCGTGCCCGCCTTCGACTTCTCCTGCCAGGCGGCCGAGATCGATGCCAAAGACGAGTTGGGATCGATCTGTGAGCTGGACGGCGCGGCCGATGGCAGGTCGCCGTTCTGGATGATCAGGCTGGCCGCGTCAGCGTTCGTGATGAAGTCGACGAACGCCGCCGCCACGTCCGGGTGCGCCGACTTCGTGCTGACGTGGAACGGCAGCGAGAGCGAGCCGGTGGTCGGCGCCCCAGCCGAGCCGTCGATCGACGGCAGCGGGAAGAAGCCGACGCCATCCTTCAGCACCGACGCGAAGGTCTGGTTCATCCAGGGGCCGGTGATGAAGTACAGCCCCTCGCCCTTGGCGAACCGCGCTCCCGCGTTCTGCTGGCTGACGCCGTTGAAGCCGTCCTCGAAGTACCCCTTACTTCCCCACTGCTGCAGGATCGACGCCGCCTTTCGAGTGCCGGGCGTATCGAAGCTGGCTCCCGGGCGACCGTACGTCCAGTCCGAGATCGCCTGGGAATCCTCGAACCTCGCCTGCAGCACCATGAAGACGTGGCCCAGCGGGTACTTGTCGAGGTTTCCGACCATGATCGGCGGCACCCCGGCCGCCTTCGCGGCGGCCAGGCTGTTCTCGAAGTCGGCGAACGTCTTGGGCGGCTGCAGCCCGAGGCTGGCGAGCGTTGCCTTGTTGTAAAACGCGCCCAGCACCTCCGCCTTCTGCGCCACGCCCCACAGCGTGCCCTCGCCCCAGGTCGACCCGTCCGCCGTCCAGCGAAGCGGGTTCAGCGCCGCCGAGCTGCCGAAGCGCGTGTCCCAGCCGTACGCCGTTGCCAGCGAGTCGAACGGCTCGATCAGATGCGCCTTGACCAGCGTCTGGTCGAGCGACCCCTCGTTGCCCTGGAAGACATCCGGGGCGTTGCTGGAGGAGGCCGCGAGCTTGATCGTGGCGACGTAGTCGTCGAAGCTGCGCACGGTCCTCTTGACCGTGACGTTCGGGTACTTCTGCTCGAACTGCTTGATCAGCGCGTCCTCGGCCGTCGATGGGCCCTTCGAGTCCTCGGTGTCCCACATCGTGAGCGTGACCTTCTTGGTGGTATCGAATCCGGTCGACGTGGGGCCGGAACCGGCCGAGCCGGCATCGCTTGCGCCCGGCGTGCCACAGGCGGCCGCCACGCACGTCAGGAGGACGCTCAATGCTGCTGCTGTTCGTGTCGTCGTCACAATAACCCTCCGTCGCTCGCGCTGGTGGTGTTTATAGAGCCGGCCAGATCGAGAAACTCGTCCAACGGCAGCGCCCCGGCGGTGGTGGTCGAGACGCGCACCGAGAGCGAAGCGTACGTCGTCGCGAGCCTCAGCCGCTCGCCGATCGGCCGGCCGGATAGGTCGGCCCAGACGTACGCGGCCATGAACAGGTCGCCGGCGCCGTTGGTGTCGAGCGCCGCCACCTCCGGCGCGGTCACCCGCTCGACGCCGTCGGCCGACACACACAGCGCGCCGGCCGCGCCCAGCGTGACGACGACGGTGGGACAGATCTCGGCCAGGGCGCGGGCCGCGCCGGTGGGGTCGTCGACCCCGCTCAGCAGCCGGGCCTCGGACTCGTTCACGATCAGCGCCCGCGCCGACGACACCGCCTCGGGCAGCCGGCCGGCGAGCGCCCGCGCGTCCACGTACCCCGTGCCCGCGTAGGCGGCGGAGCCGGCGGGCGCGAGCCCGACCAACGGCAGGTCGATCACGACCGCCCGTGGATCGAGCGCGGCCAGCGCCGCGGGATCGAGCGGCAGATCGGGCGAGACGGTGACGAAGGCGCGGTCGCCGGCCAGCGGCATCACGGCGGAGACAGGAGTCTCGGCGGCCTCCGGGCCGATCCACTCGATGCCCTGCTCGGCCAGCAGGCCGGCCAGGATGCGGCCGGCGAGATCGACGCCCACCGGCGACCAGATCGCCACCTCGAGGCCGAGACGCTTCAGCCCGATGGCGACATTCGCCAACCCGCCCGGCGTGATGCGAATGCCCTCCGCCACGCGCTCCTCGCCCAGCGCCGGCATCTCGTCCAGTCCCGCGAACGTGAGGTCGAGGAACGGCGCGCCGGCGCAGACGACGTCGAGCTTCACGCGAACCGCCCCGCCAGCGCCGGGTGCTCGGACAGGTAGCCGTCCAGGATCTCCCCGGCGACCTTCACCGACGGCACCAGCGGATGCAGCGCGAGCGCGCGCAGGGCGCCCCGCCGCGATCCGCTGAGGGCGGCATCGATGGCCGCGCGCTCAGAAGCGCGCACCTGAAGGATCAGACCCTGCGCCTCGATCGGCACCGCGCCGGTCGCAACCGGCACCACCCCGCCCGGCCCGACCACGCACGGCACCTCGACCACCGCCTGCTCGTCCAGGAACGGCATGCTCGAGCGGTTGGCGGCGTTCAGGATCATCACCTGCGGCCGGTCACCGAACACCGCTTCCACGATCTGGAGGGCGATCGCGCCGTAGCCCCCCGACTCGCGGGCGGCAGCCACCTGCTGCATCTCGACGCCGCGGCCGGCCCACGCTTCGGCCATGTACGACGCCTCCCGCTCGGCGATCGCGGCCCGCCACTCAGCCAGCGGATCGGCGCCGTCGCCCTCGTAGAACGCGCGCTGGACATCGACCAGCCGCTCCGCCCGCAGGTTCCCGCGGCGCATCTCCTCGAACACCTCGTGCTGCGAGTAGTAGTAATAGAGGTACTCGTTCGGCAGCATGCCGACGGCGCGCAGCCACTCGCCGTCGAACAGCCGGCCCTCCTCGAATCCGGCCAGCCGATCGTCGTCTGCGAGCAGTCCCGGCAGCAGGTCGTCGCCGCGATGGAGCACCGCACGCAGCCAGCCCAGGTGGTTGATGCCGAAGTAGTCGAACCACAGCTCGTCGGGCGAGCGGCCGAGCGCAGCGGCCACCCGCGCGCACATGTCGGCCGGCGCGTCGCAGATGCCGACCACGCGATCGCCCAGCACGCGGCGGACGGCCTCGCAGACGAGGCCGGCCGGGTTGGTGAAGTTGATGAACAACGCGCCCGGGGCGTGCACGGCCACCGCCTCGGCGATCGTGGTCACGGCCGGAACCGTGCGCAGCGCGAACGCGATCCCGCCGGCGCCGGTCGTCTCCTGGCCGATCGCGCCGTGCCGGACGGCGATCCGCTCGTCCGCCAGTCGCCCCTCGATGCCTCCCTCGCGGATCGCGCAGTAGACGACATCCGCCCCCTCGACCGCGTCGCGCAGGTCGCCGGTCGTGCGATGGTCGAGCCGCGAGCCGAGCTCGGCGTCGATGCCTCGCAGCACGGCTCCGATGCGATCGAGCCGGGCTTGGTCGGGGTCGTGCAGCACGACGTCGTCGAACCGGGCCGCGACCGGCTCCGTCAGCAGGGCGCGGTAGATCGCCGGTGTGCGGAACCCTCCCGCTCCGATCAGGGCAAGTTTCACGGGCTCAGTAGTACCAAACGTCCCGGCAGGTGTCGAACCCAACGGTGGGGTTCGGTATCCTCGTACCCATGAGCATCGACCTCGTCGTCGCCACCCCGTCCTTCCTTGACCTCACGTTCGCGGGGCTCGAGAGCCTGCCGGCGCTGGGCGAGGAGCGGTTTGCCAGCGACCTTCGCCGCTCGCCGGGCGGAGGCGCGATCACCGCCGTCGGGGCGGCCCGGCTCGGCCTGTCCACCGTGCTGGCCGCGCCACTCGGCGACGATGTGGCCGGCGAGCTGGTGATGGAGGTGCTGCGGGAGGACGGCGTGGCGGTTGTCGAGCGCCGCGCGCCGCGCACGCCCACCACCGTGGTGTTGCCGGTGGCGGGCGACCGGGCGATGGTGACCGTCGATCCCGGCGTGCGCGCCAGCGCCGCCGACGTCGCGGCGCTCTCGCCGCGCACGGTGGCCGTGAACCTCGACCTGCTGTACGTCGTGCCGCCCGGAGTCCATGCCTACGTCACCTGCGGCGACGACGACGCGCGCGCCTTCGCCGGCCGTCCGCCGGCACAGCTGTCGGCGGCGCGAGCGCTGT
>JAWVDZ010000120.1:0-8484 GCA_033856955.1 Gaiellales bacterium | reverse complement strand
CGAAGTAGACCGAGGATGTGTGGCGGAGCGGGGCGTAGGTGTCGAAGCTGAGCCACTTGTCGGGCATGAACGATCGCCAGTCGTCCCAGGAGTAGTGAATCGGCGGATAGGGCGTGTTGGTGACCAGCCCCACGCTGTAGAGCGAGATCAGAATGATCGGCAGAACCAGCAGGCCGATCAGGTAGATCACCACCGGGACACCCAGCCAGGCCCGGCCCGGCCGGGGAACGCCCCGACCCGCCGTTCGGGCGGGTCGGGGCTTCATCTCAACGTCGGTGGTCACGTCAGCCGGCGAACCTCACGAGGCCTTCACGTCTTCCCACACCTGCTGGTACTTCGCGCGCTGCGGGATGAACTGCTCCAAGTGCACCGGCAGGGCGACGCGATTGGGGTCGCCGAAGTCCAGCACGTCGACGGCCTCCGGCTGGGCGTAGGCGCTGCCTCGCTTGCCCGGCTTGGCCACTGTTAGATCGGTGGCCTCGACGGTGAGATTGGCGCTGGCGTAGACGAAGGTGTTGCCCAGGTCGACGCAGGCGTCATGGCCGATGAACGAATCGACGTACTCGTGGCAGTGGTAGTAGTTCTTGCTGTCCTTGCCCATGATGAACCCGCAGTACCAGGCAAGCTCGCCCTGCGAGGGCTTCATCCATCCGGCGTCGAGCCCGGCCACGAGCATGTCGTTGAAGTCGTTCGGCCAGGAGTACGTGACCCAGATGTCGCCAGCCTTGAAGGCGGTCTGCATGTCGTCGTACTCCAGCTTCCAGTAGAACGAGTTGAGGCTCTTCTGAGCGATCAGCTTCTCCTTGCACTGGGCGAGCTGGTCGTCGGACAGGTCGTAGATGTTGTCCATCCCCAGCACCAGCGCGGCGATCTCGACCGGGGTGGAGCCGCCGTCCCACATCGAGATGTGGTCCTTGTACTTCTCGTTCCAGAACAGCTCCCAGCCCACGGCGTCGGCCGGGTCGATCTTGTCCTTGCGATAGAGGATGCTCGAGTAACCGCTGTCCCATGGAATCCACCACTGCTGGCCGTCGACCACGCCGGCCTTGGTGACGTTGGGATCGAGCTGATCCCAGTTCGTGAGCAGCTTGGTGTCGAACGGCTGGATCAGACCGGCCTGCTGCCAGTCTCGAACGTAGGAGATGCAGGGGTGCATGAGGTCGAACTGCGTGCCGGCGGCGACCTTGTTGACGGCCGTATCGTCGTTGGGGAACGCGGTGTAGACGAGCGAGTCGGCCCCCCACTTCTCCACGTAGGACTTGCCCGGCACGGTCATGCCGTACGCCTCCTGGGCCTTGGTTCCAGCCGCCTCGTAGCCCTGCCACTCATAGATGCTGAGCTTGCCCGGCTCGCTGCCGATCGGAGGCCGGCTGACGGTCGATGGACCGCCGCCCGATCCCGTGCCGCCGCCGCTGGAGCTTCCGCAGCCGGCCAGCAGGGCGGCTCCGCCAAGCGACGCGGCACCGGCGAGAAAGGTGCGCCGGTCTAGTCTGTTCGTCATAGATCCTCCGATTCGAACGAGTGGGGTCGGGCTCGTGGAAAGAGCGAATGTATCGATAATGAGGGCCGGAGTCCAGATGCCTGCAATACACTCGCCCCGTACCCCCCGGTCCGGATTGCTGCTCGCGGTGCTCGTCGCCACGCTCTCCGTGGCCATGGCGGGGTGTGGCTCGGACTCCGGGGGGGACTCATCGGCGACGGCGCCGCTGCCCGTCCTGCCGGCGTCGGCCCTGGCCGGCCTGACCACGGTCGACAGCTCGCTGAGCGCCGTCGACCTGACCCACGACGCCCCCATCGCGGGCTTCGCCGACCGGCTGTCGCAGTGGGGCTACCGCGACGGCACGCAGCGCGTCTTCCGGGGCTCGACGGGTGATTTCACCAACGTCGTCTCGCGGACGCTGGAGTTCGGCTCGGCCGAAGGCGCCTCGGCGTACGTGCGACTGGTCGACAGCCGCGTGGCCGACTTCTACGGCCGAGGCTCCAAGGTGACGCCGCTCTCGCAGGGCGGGCGCACCGGATACCTGATCCGGGCAGCCCCCTGTGGCTGCCACCGCGAGACGCCGGTGTTGCTCGCGGTGTTGAGCGCGGGAGCCCGGGTCACCTGGCTGTACGGCACCGGCCCCGGCGCACGGCCGGCCAGGCTACGCGCGCTGCTGCCGCAGGCTCCCTGATCGCATCACCAGCGCCGCTCCCACGCAGAGCGCCGCCAGAAGCAGGTACGCCACACGGTCGCCCGCGTACCCCGCAACCGCCCCGCCGGCCACCGGCCCCACCACGGCGCCAACTCCCCAGACCAGGTTGACAAGCCCGAGGGCGAGGCCGTGGCCGAGCCCCGCGCGATCGGCGCCGTCCGCGCCCATCGGATATCCGACGCCGTACAGCACCGAGAGGATCGGTGCGATCAGCACCAGCATTGTCGCGAACGCCGCCGAACCGAGCGGAAGCACCAGCACCAGCACCGCCGCCATCAGGAAGATGCAGTCGATCTGGGCGACCGGCAGCCGCCCGATGCGATCTCCCGCGCGCCCGGTCAGCGCGATCGAGATCGACCCCAGCACGGCGCCTCCGGCGTACAGCCACCCGATCGTGGACTGCGAGACGCCCGCGTCGCCGAGGTGCAGCGGGATCAGCACCTGAAGCGTGCCGCCCACCAGCGCGACCAGCACGATCACGATCAGGCTGACGGTGATAAGGGGCTCGGACACCGCAGCGCGCAGCGCCGGGCGCATGCTCGGCTCGCGATGTTCGGCCGGCGGGGCGTCGGGCTGGAACGCTCCCCACACGGCCAGCAGCACCGAGACGGACGCGACGATCAGGAACGTCTCGCGGATTCCCAGCGCTCCCGCGACGGCGCCGCCCAGGATCGGGCCTGCCACCATCCCCCCGGTGGCCGCGGCGTTGGCGTATCCGATCTCGGTGCCGCGCCGGTTCTCGGGTACGGCCCCGGCCAGCCAGCCGAGCGCGGCACTCCAGGCCACGGCCGAGGCGAGGCCCTGCGCCAGTCGCGCCGCGACCAGCACGAGGTAGGAGTCCCCGACGGCAAACGCAGCGGTCGCGGCCGCCATCAGCAGTGACCCGGCGATCGTGACAGTGCGCATGCCCACGCGATCGGCGAGGTGCCCGACCGGCACGGCGGCCACCACAACCGCCGCGCTGTAGGCGCCGAGCAGCACGCCGGTCTGGAGCTTGGACAGATCGAGCCGCTCGGCGAACTGCGGCAGCAGCGGCACGATGGCCGAGAACAGCGCAAGGTCGAGCATCACCAGCAGTGCGACGTAGACCGTGAGACGTCTCACGCCGAGCGAGTCCCCGGGCCATCTGCGGGCGGTCGATGCGCACATCTCATGGTCGCCGACGGTATCTCAATTCCCGCATGATCAGGCCGATCACGCGATCGTGGTGCCACCCCCCGCTCCATCGAACGATCGACTCGCTGCGCAGGACGCGGCCACCCGCGCGCTGGCCGAGGCCCGCTCGCTGAGCGAAGCAGCGCCGTGCGCGCTCGCGGCGCTGGGCCGGTTCATGAGCTGGGAGCTGGGCGCGATGTGGGTGGTCGACGGCGATCGCGAGCACCTCCGCTGCCTCGAGATCTGGCACGCCGAGGGCGTCGACGCATCGGGGTTCCGCCGGTTGTCGCGACAGGCGACGTTCCGGCTCGGGGAGGGAATCCCCGGCCGGGCGTGGGCCGAGTGCCAGGCGATCTGGGTCAAGGACGTCGCCAACATGGCGCGCTCGCAGCGCGTTCGCGACACCGCCTCGATCGGCCTTCACTCCGCGTTCGCATTCCCGATCGAGCTGGCCGGCGAGGTCGTGGGCGCGATCGAGTTCTTCTCCTCCGACGTCCGGCAGCCCGACGCCGAGCGGCTCGCCCTGATCGCCTCGATCGGCACGCAGCTCGGGCAGTACATCGAGCGCGACCGGGCACAGCGGTGGGCGCGCGAGAGCGCGGCGCTGACACGCTCGGTGCTGGACGGGGCGCTGGACAGCGTCGTGACGATCGACGGCGCCGGAGAGATCGTGGAGTGGAACCCCGCTGCGGAGCGGACGTTCGGGCACTTCCGGGACGAGATGGTGGGTCGGCCGCTGGCCGACGTTCTGGGCCCGACGGTGCCGGCCGCGACGGGCTTGCGGGTGTCGCTGACGGCGCGACGGGCCGGCGGCGGGGAGTTCCCGGCCGAGGTCGCGATCACCCGAGTCGAGAGCGAGGGCTTGCCCCTGTTCACCGTCTGGCTGCGCGACCTCTCCGAGCAGGCCGAGGCGGAACGCACGCTGCGGCTGCACGACAGCGCGCTGGCGGCGGCGCACAGCGGCATCATGATCGTCAGCGCCGAACCCGGCCATCCGATTGTCTACGTCAACCCGGCCTTCGAGCGGATCACCGGCTGGCGGGCGGAGGACGTGCTGGGCAAGAACCCGCGGCTGCTTCAGACCGACGACACCGACCCTGGCGCGCTGGCAGCGATCCGCGAGGCTCTCGAGCGGGGGCGCTCGGTCGAGGTGACGCTGCTGAACCGGCGCCGCGACGGGGCGCCGTTCTGGAACGAGCTCTCGATATCACCCGTGCGCGACGACGACGGCGTGTTGTCGCACTTCGTTGGCGTCCAGACCGACATCAGCGCCCGCCGACAGGCCGAGGCGCAGATCGAGCACCTGATCTCGAACGACAGCGTCACCGGGCTGTCGAACCGGGCGATGTTCATGGAGCATCTGGATCTCTCGCTGGCTCGCGCGAACCGGAGCGGGCACGCGCTGGCGGTGCTCAACATCGACCTCGACAGCTTCAGATTGGTAAACGACTCGTTCGGCCACGAGATCGGCGATGCGCTGCTGATGCAGACGGCGGAGCGGCTTCGGCGCGTGACGCGCGCGGCCGACGTAGTCGCGCGCAAGGGCGGCGACGAGTTTCTGGTGCTGATCGCCGACCTGGAGCCGAATGGGCGCGAGGATGACGGCGACAACCTGGGCGACGCGCTCCAGATCACCCAGGCGATCGCCGGCCAGATCCACCATGCGCTGCGGGCGCCGTTCGACCTGGACGGCAGCGAGCTGTTCGTCGGGGCGACGATCGGCATCGGCGTGTATCCGCTGGACGCCGGCGACCGCGAGGGGCTGCTGCGCCACGCGGCGGCCTCGGTCGCGACGGCACGCGAGCGTCGCAGCGCCGTCGATCGCGCACCGACGCTGATCGGCGGCGATGCTCACCGCCAGCTCTCGCTATCCACTCGCCTGCGCCACGCACTCGATCGCGACGAGTTCGTCCTGCACTACCAGCCGGTGCTCGACCTGACGGCGGGGACGATGGTCGGTGTCGAAGCGCTGATCCGCTGGAACGACGGTGCGCGCGGGCTGGTCAGTCCGATCGAGTTCATCCCGTTCGCTGAACGGCTCGGTCTGATCGGGCCGATCTCGGACTGGGTGATGGAGACGGCGTTCGGGCAGTGCCGGGCCTGGTCGGATGTGGGGCTCGACGTCGATGTCGCGATCAACATGCCGCCCGTGCTGTGGCAGCCGGCGCTCGTGAAGAAGCTGGTCGCGGCCATCGAGCGGTCGCGGATCGCGCCCTCGCGGATCACGATCGAGGTCACCGAGACGGCCGCGATGACCGACCCCGACCGGACGCAGCGGGTGCTGGCGGAGCTTCACTCGTGCGGCGTCCAGCTGGCCATCGACGACTTCGGCACCGGCTACTCCTCGCTCTCGCGACTGAAGCAGATGCCGGTCGAGCTGCTCAAGATCGATCGCTCATTCGTCCGCGACCTGCCGCACGACGCCGAGGCCGCATCGATCGTCACGGCGATCGTGCAGCTGGCCAGGAACCTCGGCATCCGGCCGCTGGCGGAAGGCATCGAGACGCTCGCGCAGCGACGGTTCCTGGTCGAGCAGGGCTGCACGCTCGGCCAGGGCTTCCACTTCTCCCGCCCCGTGCCGGCGGACGAGATCCCGGCCACCCACCTCCGCCTCTCACCACGGTACGCCGCGTAGCGCCCCGTCACAACCCCGCAACGTCAGCCGTAGCAAAGCTCACGGGTCTGACCCCGTCGTATAAGCGATCCTTATCTGAACCCAACTCCGTGCCCGGCCCGGTCACGAGGCGCGACGCTCGTCGCGCAAGAGGTCGCGGGTCTGACCCCGTGTCCCTACCAGATGCTGCCGAGGGCAACCGTGACGGCCTCGCCGTTGACGCCGCTGGCCTCGTCGCTGCAGAGGAAGGCGAGCGTCTCGGCCACCTCCTCCGGCGTCACCACGCGGCCGGGGCCGTACATCGCCGAGCGTTCGGCCCACACCTGGTCGACCGTGATGTCACGCTGGCTCGCCTCCGCCGCGGCCGAGCGCTCGGCCATCGACGTGCGCACCCAGCCGGGCAGCACCGCGTTCGAGGTGACGCCGAACGGTCCCGCGTCCTGGGCGACCGAGCGCATCAACCCGAGCAGACCGTGCTTGGAGGCCGTGTACGCGCTTCCGGCCCGCTCCGCCACCTGCCCCGCCGTCGAGCTGGTGTACGCCACCCGGCCGAAACCGCGCTCGACCATGCCGCCGACCACCAGCCGCGAGAGCTCGAACGGGCCGTCCAGGTTGATCCGCATCGTCTCCCGCCACACGGCCGGATCCTGCTCCCAGATCAGGCGCTCGTGGGCCGAGCCGATGCCGTGGTTCACGACCAGGATCTCGATCGGGCCCAGGCGGCGCTCCGTCTCGGTCACGGCGGTGACGCAGCCGTCCGGGTCGCCCATGTCGGCAACCACGTACTCCAGCCCGAGCGTCGCCAGATCGGACTCGCTGCGCGACGTCGCCATCACCCGGGCGCCGCGCGACGCCAGCAGCAGCGCCGTGGCGCGGCCGATCCCGCGGCCGGCACCGGTCACCAGCGCTACCCTCATGTCAGATCCCGCGGAATCGACTTCGACCACGTTCGTTCGTGCACCAGCTCGTCATTCTGCCACGTCGTCAGCCAGTGCTCGAGCAGGAACGTCTCGCGATCGCAGGTCATCCGGCCCCGGCCCTCGACCCTGACCTTCCAGCCCGACTCATCGCGGCGGTAGGTGATGGCGTGGAAGACGCCCACCTCGGCCGAGAGCGGATCTCCCTCGACGATCGAGTAGACCGCCTCGTTGTCGAACTTCACCCGGATGCCCTGGGGGAACAGCGTGTCGCTGCCCGAGTTCCAGTGGAAGGCGAGGTCGCTGCGCCCGGTCAGGGCATCGCGCGTCACCAGCCGTGAGTTGTGCTGCTTGCCGTACTCGACCACGGCGAGCGGCTCGGCGGACTCGGGCCGGCCGAAGGGCTCGGCCTCGGTGGGAGCGTCCGGCGGGATCACCGGCAGCTCGAGGCTGCTGCCCTCGCCGGTGAAAACGCTCAGCGTGACGGGCTCGGGAGACGGCCACAGCAACGGCCAGTAGGTCGGCGAGACGGCCACGCGGATGCGGCTGCCGGCCGCGAAGCGGTGGCCGGCGTCGTCCAGCTCCACGGGCACCCGATAGCGCCGTCCCGGCTCGAGCGGCTCTGGATGCTCGTGGCTGTCGCGGTGGGTCAGGTTCATCACCTGCCGCGTCACGAGCAGCGAGGCGCCGTCCGGCAGCACCTCGCAGAGGCGCACCACGATCGCGGCGGAGGGGCGGTCGGACGCCAGGTCGAGCGTCACGATGGGCGCCCCCAGGATCGAGAGCGGCTGCTCGAGCGCAGCGGAGTCGAACACCATCGACATGCCGTCCTCGGCGCGCTGGTCGTCCGCGTCGTCGGCCGTCTCGCCCTCGCCGCACCAGGCCCCGCCGTCCATCCCGCAGACCTGACGACCGAGAATCCGGCGCTCGACAGCAGGCCGGTCGGATTCATCGAGGCTGCCGTCGTTCAGCGACCACTCGGTCGCGGCGGCGAACGGCGGCGGCCAGCTGTCGGCCGTCACCCAGCGCCCGGGCCGCTCGACCTGCGTCGGCTTGGGCCGCACGGAGTCCTGCACCCACGCCCGCAGCATCGGCTCGTCCATGATGCCGGTGTCCTCGCCCTTCAGCCACTGATCCCACCAGCGAACGCACTCCTGGAGGAAGCCGATCGCTGGCCCCGGCGCGCCGAACTCGGGCCAGAGGTGGCCCCACGGCCCGATCAATCCCTTGCGCGGGCAGTCGAGCCCTTCCAGCAGGCGGGGAATCGCGTCCGAGTAGCCGTCCTGCCAGCCCCCTGCGGCGTAGACCGCGCACTCGATCGCGGAGTAGTCCTCGCACACCGAGCCGTGCTTCCAGTAGGCGTCACGGCGCTGATGCTCGAGCCACGTCTCGGTCAGCGGCCAGACCGAGCCCACGCGCCGGTCCCACAGCTCCCGCCAGCCGTCGCCGACGATCGCGGGATCGGGCGGCTGGCCGTTTGCCATCAGCATGTATACGCCCCAGTGGAGCATGTCGTGGCCCTCCACGGCGCCGCCCTTGTAGTGGACGTCGTCGGCATAGCGGTCATCGGTCGAGCACAGGGTGATGATCGCCTTCAGCGCCGGCG
>JAWVDZ010000119.1:0-3033 GCA_033856955.1 Gaiellales bacterium | reverse complement strand
CGGTCCGAACATGTCCGAAACGCCACGGGCCTCGACCAGATGAGCGTTTCTCCCCAACACCCGGACCGCAACCTGGCGCTCGAGCTGGTCCGGGTCACCGAAGCCGCAGCGATGGCCGCCGGCCGGTGGGTCGGTCGCGGTGACAAGAACGGCGGCGACGGCGCCGCAGTGGATGCGATGCGGGCCTTGATCGGCACCGTCTCGATGCACGGCGTCGTCGTGATCGGCGAGGGCGAGAAGGACGAGGCGCCGATGCTGTTCAACGGCGAGGACGTCGGCGACGGCACGGGTCCGCACTGCGATGTTGCCGTGGACCCGGTGGACGGCACGACGCTGATGGCCAAGGGCATGTCGAACGCGGTGTCGGTGATCGCGGTCTCGGAACGAGGCAGCATGTTCGACCCATCCGCGGTCTTCTACATGGACAAGATCGCCGCCGACCAGGCCGCCGTCGACGCGATGCGGCACATGCTGGCCACCGTCGAGATGGACGGCGTGGTGGTGATCGGCGAGGGCGAGAAGGACGAGGCGCCGATGCTGTTCAACGGCGAGCGGATCGGCACCGGCAGCGGCGTCCAGGTCGACGTCGCGGTGGACCCGCTGGAGGGCACCGAGCTGTGTGCCCGCGGCCAGCCAAACGCGCTGGCGGTGGTGGCCGCGTCGAACCAGGGCACGATGTTCGATCCGGGGCCGTGTGTCTACATGGAGAAGCTCGCCTGCGGGCCCGAGATCGACGACGAGCTCGACCTCAACGCGCCGATCGAGGAGACGCTCGAGGCGGTCGCCCGCGGCAAACGGGTGCGGCCACGCGACCTGATGGTGGTGATCCTCGACCGCCCGCGCCACGACGAGATGGTGAAGCGGATCCGCGCCGTGGGCACCCGCATCCGCTTCATCCCCCACGGGGACGTGTCCGGTGCGCTGATGGCCTCCAGCCCGGATACCGGCATCGACCTGCTGTGGGGGATCGGCGGCACCCCAGAGGGCGTGCTGTCCGCCGCCGCGTTCAAGTGCCTCGGCGGCCAGTTCCAGGGCAAGCTGTGGCCGCGAGACGACGCCGAGCGCAAGGCGGCGGTGGACGCCGGCTACGACCTCGACCGCGTGCTGACGTTGGACGACCTCGTCAAGGGAGACAACACGTTCTTCGCCGCCACCGGCGTGACGGATGGCGACCTGCTGCGCGGTGTCCGCTATCAGCGCGGCGGCGCGCGCACGCACTCGCTGGTGATGCGCTCGAAGTCGGGCACGGTGCGAACGCTCCAGGCCACCCACAGCATGGACAAGCTGGGCGAACTGGCCGGCGACCGCTACGCCTGAGGGTCGACGCGCAGCCCGATCGTGCCTTCCGTCCCCGTCATCGGTAGAATCCTCACGTCAAGCCGTCGAAGGAGTCTTGGAGTGCGAGAGTACACGCCTGAGTACGAGAGTTTCCGCGACGACGCGCTGGCCGTCCTGAACGGCGCCGCGGTCACGGTGGCGGTGGCGGGATTCTGGGCCAAGCCCGTGTTCATGGGCCCACTGGCCCTGGTCGTCGCGCTGCTCGCCTACTTCATGAACCCGGCCTCGAAGGGCAAGACGATCGTGGCCGTGCTCGTGATCACGCTGCTGGCGCTGCTCGTCCGCTGGCTCGGCGGCTACAACGTCGCCTGACGCCTAGCTGATTGAGGTCGGCGGGGCGATCGGCAGCCCGTTCGCAACCGTCTGCACGCCGCCGCGCTGATAGACCAGATCGACGCTGTGCTCGGGCTTGTAGCGGCCCCAGAACATCAGCCGAAGGTACGTCTTCATCGTCATCCTGTGCGGCTGCACCAGCACCTCGGCGAAGACCAGCGTCCCCCCGCGCACCTCGAAGTTGACGCCCTCCTGCTGGGGGACGCCGTTCACGAACACCTGGAATGGGCGCTGGGCATCCGGCGGGAGTGCGACGTGCGAGCCGTTCATGGCGGGGTCGTGCGGGACTCGGAGCGCTGAGACGCTCAGGGGTATCTTGATACGGTTCGAGGATGGAGGCAACACCGGATCCGTTCTCGGCGCGGGACACGCTTTCGTCGGGTGAGACGCTGTACCGGATCGATCGGCTGGTCGATCCGATGAAGCTGCCCTACACGGTCTGTGTGCTGCTCGAGAACCTGTTGCGGCGGGCCGGCGACGAGCACGTCAGCGAGGATGACGTGAGGGCGCTCGCGCAGTGGCCGAACGGCGCTCCCGCCGCCAACCTCGCCCACATGCCGGCCCGCGTGATCATGCAGGATCTGACCGGCGTGCCGGCCGTGGTCGACCTGGCGGCGATGCGGTCGGCGGTCGCCCGTGCCGGGGGCGATCCGGTCGCGGTCGATCCGCTGGTGCCGGTCGACCTGGTGATCGACCACTCGGTGCAGGTGGACGCCTTCGGCTCGGACCGCGCCTACCAGAGCAACATCGATCGCGAGTACGAGCGAAACGGCGAGCGCTACGCCCTGCTTCGCTGGGCGCAGGGCGCCTTCCGAAACTTCCGCGTCGTGCCTCCCGGGATGGGCATCGTGCACCAGGTCAACCTCGAGTACCTGGGCCGCGTGGTGCAGGTGCGAGACGGCGTGGCCATGCCCGACACGCTGGTCGGCACCGATTCGCACACCACCATGATCAACGCGCTGGGCGTGCTCGGCTGGGGCGTCGGCGGAATCGAGGCCGAGGCGGTGATGCTGGGCCAGCCGCTCTACATGACGCCGCCGGTGGTGCTGGGCGTCCGGCTCTCGGGCGCGCTTCAGGCAGGCGTCACCGCCACCGACCTGGTGCTGACGGTCACCCAGATGCTGCGCAAGCAGGGCGTGGTTGGAAAGTTCGTTGAATTCTTCGGTCCAGGCCTCGACTTTCTCTCGGTCGCCGACAAGGCGACGATCGGCAATATGGCGCCACCTGCGGCTTCTTCCCGGTCGACGACGACACCATCGGCTATTTACAGGACACAGGCCGCACGGCGGATCGCGTGGCGCTGGTGGCCGCCTATGCCAAGGCACAGGGGCTGTTCCGCACCAAGACGACGCCGGAGCCGCT
>JAWVDZ010000118.1:0-4965 GCA_033856955.1 Gaiellales bacterium | reverse complement strand
GCTGTCCGGCGAGCTGCGGATCGTGGACCTGGTCACCGGCCGAAGCACGTCGCTGCCCGAGGTTCGCCCCACCTCGCTCGCCTGGACGCAATGACGGCCGGCCGTCGGTCACGTGCGATAACCTTGCCGCGATGAATGACCAGACCAAGCAGCCGGCGGTCTACGACTGGCAGACGGCGATCGGGTTTGCACTTGTGGCAACGGCCGCCGCGGTCGGCCTGATCGTCCTGTTCACCTACCTGGTGGACTGGGTGGGGGACTTCTGGTCGCAGGTGATCTACTTCCTGGTCGTGTTCGGCGGGATCATCGGCATGGCCGTGCGCAGCCGCCGCAAGGACGAGGCGGACCCGACGCGGCTCGGCCGCACCGCGCCGCCGATCACGCCGGCCGGCCTGCCCGGGCCGTTCGTGGTCACGCAGGCGCTGGGGGTGCTGGCGATCGCGATGCTCGTGGTGGCCGTGGTGGTGGGCGGCGATCGCGGCCTGATCTGGGGCTTTTCGGCGCTGGTGCTGGGGCTGGTCGGGCTGGTCGGCCTGCTGTTCTGGCTGGCCGGGCTGCGCGGCCAGCGGCGAGCGTAAATACGCCCGTTCGGACCTTGCAATTGCGGTGCCGGTGTCGTACCGTATGTATGCGCCGCCGAGGGCAGCCGAGTAGGTTGAAGTCGGGCGGACGGGTCGTAGGGGCAACCCGAAGGTTCGTTCGGCCGGTGGACAAAAGGCAAGCCGGGGCGGCGAACCTCTTTAATCGTTTAATCGTGTAGACGATGGCCCAGGCTCCCACCGACATCGTCCGTGCCGCCGGCGCCGTGCTCGTCCGCGACGGCCGGGTGGCGATCGTCCACCGGCCGCGCTACGACGACTGGACGCTGCCGAAGGGAAAGAACCTGCCGGGCGAGGATGACCGGGCGGCGGCGGTCCGCGAGGTGTGGGAAGAGACGGGCCACACCGGATCGATCGAGCGCGACCTGGGGACGATCGAGTACATGACTGAGAAGCGCGGTATCGTCGCGCCGAAGGTGGTTCGCTACTTCGTGATGCGCGATGAGGGGGGCGAGTTCGAGCCGGGCAAGGAGGTGGACGAGCTGCGCTGGCTGGTGCGCGCGGAGGCCCGCGAGCTGCTGACGTACGACCGCGATCGCACGGTGCTCGACCGCTGGTGATCGGCTTTTTCGCGCATTTTGCGAACTTGAGGGTTGCGGGTCGGGTGGCCGGTCCGTATCGTCCTGTCTGCGCCGCTCAGGGCAGCCGAGTAGGTTGAATCCGGGCGGACGGGCCGTAGGGGCGACTCGAAAGTCCGTTCGATCGGGGGACGAAAGGCAAGCCGGGGCGGCGAATCTTTGGTCCCATTTACGATGCGTCGTGATATGCCACGGGTGCTGATCGCAGAGGACGACCGGGTGATCGCGAACGCCATGGCGACGCACCTGCGACGCGCCGGGATGGACGTCGAGGTGGCCGAGGACGGCGACCGCGCGTTGGCGAAGCTTCGCTTCGAACGGCCGGACGTGGCGGTGCTCGACCTGATGCTGCCGGGCACGGACGGCTGGAGCATCGTCGAGAGGCTGCGCTCCGAGGGGATCGAGACGCCGATCGTGATCGTCAGCGCTCGCGGCTCGGAGCACGACAAGGTGCACGCGCTCGGCATCGGCGGCGACGACTACCTCTCCAAGCCGTTCGGCATGCGCGAGCTGGTGGCACGGGTCGAGGCGGTGCTGCGCCGCGCCGGCATGTCGCCCGCAAGCGCCGGCGGCGAGCGGATCGAGGTCGAGGGGCTGGTGATCGACCCCGACCTGCATGCGGCGCTGCTGGAGGGCGAGGACGTGGGGCTGACGGCCACGGAGTTCCGGCTGCTGTACGTGCTGGCCAGCGAGCACGGCCGGGCGCTGACCCGCGACCAGCTCCAGCAGCGGGTGTGGGGGATCCCGCACCGCCACCGCGACCGCACGGTCGATGTCTGCGTGCGCAAGCTGCGCGACAAGATCGACCGCCGGGCGGGACGGTTCACGTATATCCAGACTCACTACGGGGTTGGATACAGGTTCGCGGCGGTGACGAAGCCGGGTTAGGGAGGCGCGGCGAGGATCCAGCGCCGTTCGGAGTGCCAGCGCCGCATCGTGCGGTCCGCCGGCGGGTGGGCGGGGCAGCGCGCGTGCCTCGCTCTCAGTCGCGTGATCACGCGGGCGATCGGCACGCCTGACGAGAACAGCATCTCGGCTTCCCGGCGCAGCTCGGGCCACGCGTAGCTTCCCGGGCGCGGCCGGGTGCGGCGGCCGCGCATCCGCTCCAGATGGGCTTCGAGCGCGCGACGGCGATTGCTGGTGAGGCAGCCGTGCGCCTCCCAGAGCCGCTGGAGGGTGAGCACGAAGTCACGCCCGCCCCGCCTGCACTGGAAGTCGGCGGCGGAGTGGTACTCGCAGAGGCAGACGTACACGCCGTAGCCAAGCGCCACGCGCGTCGTCAGGCCACGCGTCCTCTCGACGCAGATCGCACACACCGGCTGCTTCGTCGGCACACCACGGGCCTTGTAGAGCGTCGCTCCCCATCCGTTGGACATGCCCCAATCCTGCCGAAACAAGGGTCGCGTGTCTGGCATGGATCGCCACGGATGGTTCAAAGAGCTGCATCAAAGGGGGTGAGGTTTGGGGAGTTGGGAGTGTGTGGGGTGCTTGTGGGCCTAGGGAGCCAAGTGGCAGTCAATGCAACTGCAAAGTGGCCAACGGTGTTCCTGGCCCTCCGGATCGAAGGAGCGGTGCGCAGGGCTCGCGTGGCCAACTGGCAGTCGCTGCAACTGCAAAGTGGCCAATGGGGTCATCACGTAGGTCCCCGGAGCTTGGAGAGGACTCACACGGCCAAGTGGCAGTGGATGAAACTGCAAAGTGGCACTCCGGCTTCGAACGGCCGCTCGGCCCGCCCTCAGAGCGGTCGCGTCATGAAGATCTCAATCCGCGTTGGGTCAGAAGCCAGCGGTTCCCGCTCACCGGTGGGCACGAATCCAAGCCGCTGGTACAGGGCAAACGCCGCGTCAGCCTGATCGGTGACCGAGAGTTCGATACGTGCTGCGCCGCGATCGCGGGCCCACTCGATGGCGGCATCCATCAGCAGCCGGCCGACTCCGCGGCCCCGCGCCTCCGGGTCGACCCAGGTGCCCCAGATGCCGACCACCTCGGGAGCGTCGTCGGGAACGTAGGCGCCGACCATGCCGAGCCAATGGTCGTTCTCGACCGCCACGAAGACGACCAGACCTCCTGCGAGCTCCTCCCAGTCCTCGGCCGCGCGATCCCGCTCACGCTCGAACGATGACGAGAACGCGTACGGGGCTTCCTGCAGCGCGCGCAGCCGGAGCTCGCGGATCCGCTCGCCCTCGCCGGCCGTGAGCCGTCGCACGTCCATCGGCCGAGCGTATCGCGGATGCCCCCTCAGGCTGCCAGAATGCCCGGATGGAGATCGGCCAGACCGCCCGCCGCACCCGTACCGTCCAGCATCGCGACATCGAGCTGTTCACCGAGATCACCGGCGACCGCAATCCCCTGCACTACGACGAGGCTGCCGCGACCGCCAGCCGCTTCGGTGGCATCATCGTCCAGGGCGGCGTCACCTCTGGCCTGCTGAACGCGCTGGTTGCCGAGGATCTGCCGGGGCCGGGAAGCGTGTTCCTGCACGTCGACTGGAACTTCCGGGCACCGGTGAAGCCGGGCGACGAGATCACGGCCGAGGCGGAGCTGATCGAAGCCCGTGCGGACAAGCCGATCTACACGCTTCGCACGACGATCACGAACCAGGACGGAACGGTGGTGTTGGACGGAACGGCTCTGGTGTACCAGGAGCCGCTCTAGGCGTGCAGTGGTGAGCTAGGCCAAGTGGCACTCGCGTGAACTGCCAAGTGGCACTCGCGTGAACTGCCAAGCGGCACTCGCGTGAACTGCCAAGTGGCACTCCCGTCACGACCCCGTCGCCGGCGCCGGTAGCACCACCCGCACCGTCGTCCCGGCACCTTCGATGCTCTCGATCCCCACGCGGCCGCGGCGGGATTCGGCGATGTGCTTGACGATCGCGAGTCCGAGCCCTGTGCCGGGGCCGGTTCGGGAGCCCTCGACGCGGTGGAAGCGTTCGAACACCCGGCCCAGGTGCTCGGCCGGGATGCCGGCGCCGGTGTCGGCCACCTCCAGCTCGACCGCGCCGGCCAGTCCGCGCGCTCGCACGTCGACGCGGGCGCCCGATCCGGCGTGGCGGATGGCGTTTTCGACCAGGTTGTCGAGCACCACGTCCAGCAACCTGCGAGGCACGACGGCGACCACGCCGGGGGCGACCGCGGCAGTCAGGTCGACGCCGGCCGACTGCGCGGCCTCGATCTGCCGCTCCACGCACTCGTGCACGGCCGTCGCCACGTCAACCAGCTCGCCCTCGCCGACGCCCTCACTCTCAAGCCGGGTCAGCAGCATCATGTCCTCGATCAGCTGGCGCATGGCGTCGATCTCGAGCCGCATCTGATCGAGCAACGCCTCGCTCTCGCCGGTGTCTGAGGGCAACGAAAGCGTGTCGACCAGCGCCAGCATCCGTGCCAGCGGCGTTCGCAGCTCGTGCGAGACGCCGGCCGAGAACAGCCTCCTCGCATCGCGGTAGTCGGCCTCGGCGCTCTCATCGGCCAGCACCACGGCACAGGCACGCGCGCTGCGGTCGCGATAGACACGCAGGTGGGCGTGAAACCGGCGTCGCTCTGGCTCATACACCGTCACCTCGAAGGGGCGCGCCTGACGGCCGGCCAGCGCCTCGTGCACCGCCGTTGCCACCCGCTGCAACGCCAGCGTGGCGCCGATCTCGAGGTCGGGGATCGCCTCGCGGGCGGCGCTGTTCACGCGCACCAGGTGGGCTGAGCTGTCGAACAGCAGCACCGGCGTGGGGGAGGCCTCCATGATCGCGTCGCGCAGCGCCAGCGCCGCGTCCAGCTGGACGCGGTCGATGCGCCCGG
>JAWVDZ010000117.1:0-7206 GCA_033856955.1 Gaiellales bacterium | reverse complement strand
TCCGTCTGATCCGAGGTGACGCCGGGCGGGAAGTAGGCCGGCCCCTCCGGAAGCAGCGCCACCAGGTCGGACAGCAGCGCATCGACGCCGTCGCCGGTGAGGGCGCTGATCGGGTGGATGGCGTGGCACTCCCCGAGCGCGTCGGCGGCCACGATCGTCTCCGCGTTCGCGGCCGGCCGCATGCGGTCGCCCTGGTTGATCGCGATCAGGCAGGGCGCCGCTCCGGAACGAAGGGCACGCGCAGCGATGTGCCGGTCGCCGCGGCCGACGCCCTCGGTGCCGTTCAGCATCAGCACCACCGCATCGGCGTCCTGCAGCGTCTCGTCGACCGAGTGCTGCATCCGCTCGGTCAGCCGGTCGAACGGCTTCTGGAACCCGGGCAGGTCAACCAGCACCAGTTGCCAGCCGTCGCCCTTGACCGCCCCCAGCGCCCGCCGACGGGTCGTCTGGGGACGTCGCGAGACGGCCGCGACGTGCTCGCCGACCAGCCGGTTGACGAGCGTCGACTTGCCCGCATTGGGCCGGCCCGCCAACGCCACCAACCCCGACCGGTGTTCGCCCGGGGTCAAAGCCGGAAGCGCTCGGGCAGGAGGTCGGCCAGCGACGACACGACCGGCGCTCCGTCACGCCGCCAGATCACCCGCAGCTCGGGCGCAAACTCCGCCAGCACCTGGCGGCAGGCGCCACAGGGAGGCACCGACGAGGCGTCGCCGTGCACCGCGATCGCCTCGAAGCCGCGGGCCCCGGATGCCACGGCCGACACCGCGGCGCTTCGCTCGGCGCAGATCGTCAGGCCGAAGCTGGCGTTCTCAACGTTGACACCCCTGTAAACCGTCCCGTCCGTGGTGCGCAGCGCGGCACCGACGGCGAAGTTCGAGTACGGCGCGTACGCAAGCGATGCAGCCGAGCGGGCGATCTCGTACAGCTCCAGGTCGGATTCGGTGATCTCCATGTCTGCAGACTACTCTCGCCGATTCCGGCACACGGGCGCGTTCGATCAGGGAGCCGGCAGCGTATCCACACCACCCGGATCAGGCAGCACGGCTCCGCCGGTATCGGCCGGCGGCTGGGCGGGGGGCTCCGTCGCGGGCGCAGTCGGCCGAGCTGGCTGGGGAGAGGGCTTCCGGGTGCGAAGGCGAGCGGAGGGGTGAACTCGCGCGGTGTGATGTGCGCGATGGTGGGGCGGCCGGCGATCCGCCGGCTTGGATCCGGCCGAGACGGCGACCGGCCGTGGGGTCGGATCGGGCAGGGTGGCCGGAGCGGCTCCCCGCGGCACGAGCAGCGCGATCACCGCCGCGGCGACGGCCAGCAGCCCGAGGCCGGCGACGACCCGCCGGGGCCAGACCCGCGGCAGCGGCAGCACCAGCCGCGCCTCGTAGTCACGCTCGTCGAACAGCCCCTCCAGGCCGATGGGACCCTCGTCGTCGGGCCGCTGCTCGCGCTGCACCGTGTTGCCGCAGCGCTCGAGCTCGTCCAGACACTCCCCCAGGCCGTCGAACCGGGCACCGGATGTCCGCTCCAGCCATTCGGCCAGCGGCGCCGGGGGCGCCTCGCCGAGCGCCGCGCGGAAGATCGCTGCCAGCGTGCGCTGGCCGTCCCGCCGCCCCACCAGCACGGCGTTGGTATCCGGCGAGCCAAGCAGCGGCCGCTCCAGGAACGGGGTCGGGCCGGGGCCGACCGCGAAGTCGGCCAGCCCGGCGGCGTCGACCGGGAAGCCGGCGGCGGCGACCCGCTCTGCCAGCCGACCGAAGGCGAGCGTGAGCCTTGCGGCATCGGCCGGGCCGGGCCGGCGGGTCGCCCGCCAGCGCTCGATGCTCATGCCCAGGGTGGGCGGCACCACCACGAAGGGCCGGCCCTCGTGTTCGCCGAAATCGAGCGCGCCGCAGATCTCGGCACAGCCGAGCGCACACCAGCGGGACACGGCCTCGGCGAAACCCTCCTCGTCCCAGCCGTCGGAGGCGAACACGATCCTGACCTGCGCGGCGCGGCCGGAGCGCGTGTCCAGAGCCTCGATCGGACCCTCCGGCCGCGAGCGCAGGGCGGCCGGGCTGGCGAGGTAGCGACCGGCGATGACGCAGGCGGTGGATGGGGCGGGCTCGGCCATGCCCCCACCGTACGGCGGGCAACCGCCACGAAACTAGCCGCGAACCGTCACAGTTCCATCACGATCGCCACACGTCGTTCAGCTGAACGCCTGGAACACGGCGGCCGTCACCGCCGCACCCAGCAGGCCTCCCAGAAGCACCTCGAACGGCGTGTGCACGCCGGCCTCGACCCGGGTCTGGGCGACCAGCAGCGCCATCACGAACACCAGCGTCGAGATCAGCACCGCGTGGCGGTAGTCGCCGATCGCGAAGGTGACCGCCACCCAGCCGCCGAACGCCACCGCCGCGTGCCCGGACGGCAACCCGCCGTACAGCGGGCTGCCGCGCTTGCTCAGCGCCTTTAGCGCGATCACCAGCATGATCACCAGCGCCAGCGCGATCACCGTCAGATGCAGCGGTGAGTCGCGCACGGTGTCGATCGCCCGTCGGCTGGGGTCGCGCAGCCGCTCGGCGAACACCAGGTACCCGACGAAGGTGGCGTTGACGGCGGCCACCAGCACCGCCCCGGCGGCCACGTCCTTGGCCACCCGCGCCAGCGGATCGAACGAGTTGGTGGCAACGTCGATCGCCTTCTCGAGCGCCGTGTTGAACATCTCCGCGATCAGGACGAAGGAGACCGCCAGCAGCAGCGCCAGCAGCTCGAAGCGGGTCACGCCCAGCGCGACGCCGAGCGGCAGCACGCCCACCGCCACGGCGAAGTGCACGCGCATGTTCCGCTGCGTGCGAACGACGTAGATGATGCCCTCGAAGGCGTAGTTGAAGCTGGTGACGAGCCCGGCCGCCTCATTGCGGGCAGCTCGGAACGGCCCTCGCCGGCGCACCTCCTTGACCACCTCATCGCGACTACGCAGGCTCTGCGGCAACCGGCCCCACCTCCCGCAGCAGCAGCTCCTGCCGCTCGAGCATCTCGCCGGCGTCCCCCTCGTGGTCGTAGCCCGCCAGGTGCAGGGCGCCGTGCACGAGCAGCGTCTCGATCGGGGTGCCCTGGGCTGCGGCGAAGGACGGACAGACGACCACGTCGCCCAGCTGGCGGGGCAGGCCGTCCGGCAGGCTGTCGTGGCCGTCGAGCGGGAACGAGAGCACGTCGGTGGCCACTCCCTTGCCTCGATGGGCGAGGTTGAGCTCTGCGATGCGCGACTCGTCCACGAAGATCACGCCCACCTCGCCGTCGCCGAGGTCCTCCGCCACCAGTGCCGAGCGCACCACGTTGGCCGCCGCCGGCTCGTCGATCAGCCAGCCGCTGTGGTTCTCGACCTCCACCGACAGCGTCACTCCGGTCGTCCCTGGCCGGTTGCGTCGGCGTGGTTCTTGTAGGCGTTCACGATCCGCTGCACGAGCTTATGACGCACGACGTCGGCGTCCGAGAAGCGGATGAACGAGATGTCCGCAACGCCGTCCAGCACCTTCATCACGTGCACCAGGCCCGAGCGCTGCTCGCGCGGCAGGTCGATCTGGGTGATGTCGCCGGTGACCACGACCCTGGAGCCGAAGCCCAGCCGGGTGAGGAACATCTGCATCTGCTCGGGGCTGGTGTTCTGGGCCTCGTCGAGAATGATGAACGAGTCGTTCAGCGTCCGGCCGCGCATGAATGCGAGCGGCGCCACCTCGATCATGCCCTTGTCCACGTACGAGATCAGCCGGTCGGCGTCGAGCATGTCGTGCAGCGCGTCGAACAGCGGCCGCAGGTAGGGATCGACCTTGGCCTGCAGGTCGCCGGGCAGGAAGCCCAGCCGCTCACCGGCCTCGACCGCCGGTCGCGTGAGGATGATCCGCGCCACCTCACGCTCGGCCAGCGCGGAGACGGCCAGCGCGATCGCGAGGTAGGTCTTGCCGGTTCCGGCCGGGCCGATGCCGAAGGTGACGGTGTTGGCGCGGATCGCGTCCACGTAGGACTTCTGGCCGATCGTCTTGGGCGCAACCGTCTGGCCGCGATGACGCCAGACGACATCGTGCAGCACGTCGGTGGCGCGGCCGTCGGCGCCCAGCACGCCGGCCACCGCCTCCAGCGTCTGAGGGCCGATCGAAACGCCCTGGACGACCAGCTCGGACAGCTCCGCGACCATCGCCTTGGCGCGGTCGATCGAGTTCTCCTCGCCCTCGAGTGTGAGCTCGTCCCCGCGAAGGTAGACGCTCGCGCCGGTGCGCTCGGCGAGCTCCGTCAACACCGCGTCATGGTCGCCCCCGAGCTCCGTCGCGAGATCGTGACCGACCGACAGTTTGAGTCGTGCCATTCGAAACGAATCCTACGCCGAGAGGCGGCTGCGAACGAGTGCCGAGGCGGTGCGACCGTCGGCCCGTCCCTCCGCGCGCTGCGTGACCAGGCCCATCACCCGGCCCATGTCCTTGACGGTGGAGGCTCCCGTCTCGGCGATCGCGGCGTCCACCAGGGCCTCCAGATCGGCCTCGCTCATCGCCGCCGGCAGGTAGGCGTCGATCACCGGGATGTCCGCCTCCTCGGCCGCCGCACGCTGCTCTTGGCCCGCCGTCCGGTAGGCCTCGGCCGCCTCCACGCGCTGCTTGCGCTCCCGGCGCAGCACCGCCAGCGCATCCTGGTCGGTGAACTCGCCGGCCGGCCTGTCCTTCTCGGCCCGTTGCAGCGCCGAGTAGAGCAGCCGCAGCGCATCGAGGCGCACGCGATCGCCCGACTTCATCGCATCCTGTAGTTCGGACTGGATACGTTCGATGATCGTCATATCGACAGCGTAGCCCTGACCGCGGCGCCGTCCGCCGAGAGTGCGACCGCCTCCACCATCTCACCCACAGCGGCGCCCTCCACGATGAACGGCGTGTAGTCGTCGCAGTAGCCGCGCCCCTCGCCGGTCTCCACCAGCACGCGCTCCCGCCGGCCGACCTTGGCCGCCCGGTGGCGGGCACCCTGAGCGTCCGACAGCCGGCGCAGACGCTGCGAGCGGCGTCGCTTGTCCGCGGCCGGCACGGCGTCGTCGCCGGCATCACGCGTGCCCGGCCTGGGCGAGTAGGGAAAGACATGCACCTTGGTGAAGCCGGCCGCGCGCACGGCTCGCAGCGTCTGCTCGAACGCAGCGTCGTCCTCGCTGGGGTGGCCCACGATCACGTCCGTGGTGAGGTTGACGCCGTCCACCAGCTCGCGTGCCCGCATCATCTTGGCCACGAATCCGGCCGCGTCGTAGCGCCGCCGCATCGACCGCAGCACGTCATCGCATCCGGACTGCATCGGCACGTGCAGGTGCCGGGCAACCCCGCCGGTGGCCGCGATCGTCCGCAACAGGCGGTCGCTGAGGTGGTTGACCTCGATCGAGGACAGGCGAACCCGCCCGACGCCGGGCACCGCGGCCACCGCCTCCAGCAGGCCGGCCAGGTCGACTCCTGCCGCCCGGTCGCGAAAGCACCCCAGGTTGACTCCCGTCAGCACCAGCTCGCGGTGGCCCTGCCCGGCCCGGCGCTCGGCCTCCCGCAGAACGGCGTCCGCCGTCCGCGACCGGCTGGCGCCGCGCACCTGGGGAATCACGCAGTAGCTGCAGCCGAACGAGCAGCCGTCCTGGATCTTGACGTACGCCCGGGTGCGGGCGAACGGCAGCTGCTCGCCACCGACGCAGCCGAGTCCCCCGATCCCGGTCGAGACGCGCTCCGCCACCTGGTCCGAGCGCGCGCCGATCACGGTCACGCGCTCACCGATGCCGTCGAACGCGCCCTCCAGCGCCGCCGCGCATCCGGTCACGTACACCTGCTCGGCCGCGCGGGCGGCGCGACGCACCGCCTTGCGGGACTTGGCGACCGCCTCCGCCGTCACGCAGCAGGTGTTGACGACCCGCACCCGAGCGCGATCCGGCGCCTCCTCACGGTGGCCGTCCTCGGCCAGCCGCTCACGGATCTGCTGGGCGTCGGTCATCGAGACCTTGCAGCCCAGGAACTCCGTTGCGAACGAGGTCACCCGAGAAAGCCCATCTCTCGAAGCGCGAGCGCGGCAGCGACCACGGCGGCCGTCTCTGTGCGCAGCACCACCGGCCCGAACGTGGCCACGGCCACACCTCGCGAACGCGCCAGCTCCAGCTCGGCGTCCGAGAAGCCGGGCTCGGGGCCGATCAGAAGCGTTGCCGATCGCCGGCCGACGATTCGGTCGGCAAGACCGCCCGAGGCGCCCTCGTGGCTCAGCACGACCGCCTCCGTGGACAACACGTCGTCGTAGCCGGCAACGCCCAGCAGCTCCGGCAGCCGCGTCTGCTTGGACTGCTTGGCCGCCGCCTCGGCGACACGCCGCCATCGCTCCATGCGAGCGTCGCTGAACGACCCCTTGAGCAGCTGGCTGCGAAGCGCGCCGATGCGGGCGACTCCCAGCTCGGTCAGCTTCTCGACAGCATCATCCGACCGGGCGCCCGGCTGGGCGATCCAGACCGTCAGCGACGGCGCCTGCTCCACCACCTCTACCTCCTCCAGCAGCTCGAGCCCCTCGGGCGTGAGCAGCGCGCGATGCACGTGCCCGTCCCAGACGACCTCGCAAGTATCGCCGATGCGAAGCCGCAGCACGTGGTCGAGGTGATGGCGGTCGCGATCGGACAGCTCGGCATGGCCGCCGGCCACCGCGAGCGCGAAGAAGCGATAGACGTGCCGCGTCACCGGCCGACCAGCTCGGCAGCCCAGCCGTCCACCTCGGCCCGCTCGCCGCCACCCACCGTCTGGTCGGCCAGCAGGCCCGAGACCACCATCAGCGGCGGCAGATCGGAGCGAGCGAGCAGCGGCAACAGCAGGTGCAGCTCGAGGTTGGCCAGCCACAGCGGCGCCTCAGGCAGCGGCTCGGTCAGGACGTCGCGCTGCAGGACCTCGAACTCGACGCCGTTGCGGGCCGCGTTCTCGGCCGCTGCGGATACCGCCAGCGGGTCGTGGTCGAATGCCTGCAGAGGTCCGAAGCCGAGCCGCAGGGCGGCGATCGAGAGCACGCCCGAGCCGCATCCCAGGTCGAGCGCCGGAGACGGCGGCAGCCGCTGCATCAGCTCGAGCGCGGCCCGGGTGGATCCGTGACCGCCGGTGCCGAAGGCGCGGCCGGGATCGATGATCACGGCCAGGCAGTCATCGGGCGCGGCATCCGCCAGCCAGGGCGGCGCCACCCAGATCCTGCCCTGGCGCA
>JAWVDZ010000116.1:0-10378 GCA_033856955.1 Gaiellales bacterium | reverse complement strand
CCGGATCCGCCGCAGCTGGAGGAACAAGTACACGTTGACGAGCAGCAGCAGCCCCGCCGCTGCACATGCGACGACCGCGATCAGCAGGGCGGAATCGGCTCGGCTCACAGTACGAACGTGATCTTGTACGTCTGACTGTTGTTGGAGGCTGTGCGCTCGCCGGGCACCGGGACGACCTCCACCTTCATGTCGATCGTCTTGCCGAACGGGGGCAGGTTCGAGCCGGAGCTGAAGCCGCCGATCGAGACGGTTTCGGACGCCCCCTTCGCGATCTGGGAGATGGTGCCGGTCTTGACGATCGCGGTGTCGCCGGTGCCGATGGTGATCTTGACCTGGACGTCGAACTCGGAGAAGTTACCGCCGTTGGTCGCCGTCACCAGGAACGTCAGCCCGGCCGCCGTGACCGGGGTGGTCGACGTGGCTGACAGCGTGACGGTCTTGTCCCCGCTCTGGGCGACCACCGTATCGAGCTTGAGACCGTGCAGGCCGTGCGCCACGCTGCCCGGCTTCCAGTGCTGGAGCAGGCCGCCCATGCCGGCCGCGTTGAGAGTTATCTGATCGTCGGGGGAGACGAGGAACGTCGAGGTCGGCACGGAGACATCGATGTTGTCGGCCTGCAGCGCCTTGCTGGCGCCGGCGTAGAACGAGTCGCTGTAGATCACGTCGGAGGCCAGCAGCCGCCGGGTGCAGGGTACGAGCTGGGCACCGGCATCGCTGGGCCGCTTCTCCTTGTAGGCCTGGGGCAGCGCCTGGATCAAGCAGTCGATGCCGTTGACGCGGTAGGTGAGCGCCTCGATCAGCCAGGGCTGGAGAGCCTCGACCTGCTTCGTGGGCTTCAGCTTCTGGGCGTCGACCACCGCCGCCTGGGCCTCCGCCTTGATCGACTCGAGCTTCTTGATCGCGGCCTTGGAGCGGATCGGCTGCTGGGTGTGGAAGAGGTCGTGCAGCTGCTGGCCGGCGTCGTCGGACTTGACCAGCACCTGCTTGACCTGATCGAAGTAGTCGCGGTTCTTGGACGTCGCGCTGCTGCCTCCGCACGACCGCGCGGCCAGCAGCAGCACGAGCACCAGCACGATGATGCCGGCCGCGAGCAGCCCCAGCCGGCCCCATTCCAGGCCCTCCAGCGACGGCAACCCGGGTGGCCGACCGATCGGCCCTCCCCCGCCGCCGCGCCGTGGGCGGCCGCGATCTCGCGGAACCCGCTCTGGGGGCTCATTCGAACCGGGCGGTTCACCCACCGGACGTGTCGGAGCCGTGTCCTGGGTGCGGCTCGGCTCCTCCCACTCACCGTCGAAGAAGTCGTCAGGCGGCACGGATCGGACCCTATCACCCGGACCGGATGCGAATCTCGGCAGGAGTCTGGGCCTCTCCGGCAAATCTGTCGAATGTGGCCCAGCCCGCATCCGCAGCACACGTCCCCGAGCTGACCGGTCACACGGTCGCGGGGCGCTACCTGCTGACGGACATGCTGGGCAGGGGCGGGTTCGGAACCGTGTACGCCGGCCGCGACCTGGGTGGCGGCGGTGAGGTGGCGGTGAAGGTGTTCAGCCGGGAGGAGGGATTCGCCTCCCGTGCGGCGCGTGAGGCTCGTACCGCGTCCAAGCTCGAGCATCCCAACATCCACTCGTGCCTGGGCGTCGAGCGCGACGAGGAGCACGCCTACCTGATCTCGAAGCTGGTCGTGGGTCGGCGGCTCGACCGGGCACAGCTGTCGGACGAGGAGGCGGTGCGCGCGATCGCGGCCGTCGCCGACGCGCTCGCTCACGCCCACGGGCGCGGCGTCGTGCACCGCGACGTGAAGCCGTCCAACATCCTGGTCGGCGACGACGGCGCGATCGTTCTGACCGACTTCGGCATCGCCCGCGACCAGGACGCCCGCGACCAGACGATGGACGAGCGTGTGCTGGGCACGCTGTCCTACATGGCGCCGGAGCAGGCGGCGGGAGAACAGGCGACCGGGGCGACGGACGTGTGGGCCGCCGCGCTGACGCTGTATGAGGCGCTCTGTGGCCGAAACCCGTTTCGCACCAAGTCGCTGAACGAGCTGCTCGAGCGGCTGGCGGCCGGCGCCAAGCCGCTCGCCCACGAGCGGCCCGACCTGCCGCGCTCGCTCTCGCGCACGATCCAGCGGGCGCTGCACCGCGATCCCCGCCGCCGGCCGACCGCACTCGAGCTGCGAGACCAGCTGCTTGCCTCGCTGCGACCGGAGCTCGAGGAGGACGACGACGTGGTCAGCGCCGCGCACAGCCGCGAGCCGCGCGAGCTGCCCCGCTTCGAGCGATTCCAGCGCCCGGCCGTGAGCGGCCTGGCAGCGCTGTCACTGGTGCTGGCGCTGACGTCGTTTCCCGTCTACCCCCAGGCATGGACGCTGCCCTTGGCGATCGTGGTCGGTGCGTTGGCGTGGCGATGGCCGGTGGCCGCGGCCGCCACCGGCGCCCTGCTCTGCCTGCCCGCATTCTGGAACCACTCGCAGGCCGGGGCACTGATCTACGCGCCGATGGTCGTGCTCTGGATCAGGGCCGGCCGCAAGTGGGGCGCTCGCATGCTGACGCCGCTGATCGCAGCGCCGCTGGCCGTGATCGGCATCGGCCCGGCGATCGTGCTGCTCGCGGCCACCGCACCAACGCCACGCCGGCGCGCCGCCGAAGCGACCGCGGGCGGCCTGATCGCGATCGTCTGGGGCGACATGATCACGCGCCGGGCGGCCGTCTCGCTGCAGGGCGCCGACAACCCGCTGGCCTACGCCACCGCACTCCTGCACTCGCCCGCCACGCTCTTTGTGTGGCTGGGGATGATCGGCTTTGCTCTGATGCTGCCGGTTGCCTGGGGTCGCGCAGGATCGCGCAGGATGCAGGCGCTGGCACTGTGGGGACTGGGATTCGCCCTCGCCACGGTCGCCCTGCCCGCGGCGCTCACCAGCCATCCCGAGGCGGTCGCGCCTGCTGCGGTCGCAGCCGCTCTGGTGGCTATACTGCCAGCCGCCTCGGCACTTGCGGCGCCCCGTATCCGGCTGGGCCGGTAACGGCCGCCGACGCCGGGCTTATCTTCCAGAACCCGACCAGTCGGCTGTAGATCTGAGCGTCCTTCGTAACATCGAGCAGAAGATCGGCGGCCTCTTCGAGGGCGTGTTCTCGCGCACGTTCCGTTCCACCGTGCAGCCGGTCGAACTCGCTCGCAAGCTGGCCAAGGAGATGGACGACCACAAGACGATCTCCATCCACCGCGTCTACGTCCCCGACGAGTACACGCTGTACCTCAACCCGGCCGATCGCGAGCAGTTCGCGGCCTACGAGACGCAGATGCGAAACGAGCTGGCCGAGTACCTAGTCGAGCATGCCCGCCGCGAGGGCTACTCGCTGGCGGCCCGGCCGCTGGTGCTGCTCGAGACCGACGACGAGCTGGTGGTGGGCACGTTCGGCATAGCCGTCTCGACCCAGCCCTCCGGCCCAGCGGCGGCCGAGTCGACCCCCGCGCCGGCCGCACCCGACCTCGACCCGGTGGCCCCGCCCCTGCCGCCCGCGGCCGCGGTCGCGCCCGCGCTTCCCTCCGTGCCCACGCCCCCGCCGGGCGCCACCATGATCTACGCCCCGGAGCCGGAACCGGAACCCGAGCCGGATCCGGAGCCGGAACCCGAAGCGCCGCCCGAGACGGCCACCCTGGAGTGGTCGGGCGGGACGTTCGTGATCGAGCAGCGGGTGACGGTGATCGGGCGCTCGAGCGAGTGCGACCTGCAGCTGGACGACGCCAACGCCTCCCGCCGCCACGCCGAGGTGCGGCGGATCGGCGACGGCTACTCGCTGGTCGATCTGGGATCCACCAACGGCACCGAGGTGAACGGCCAGCGCATCCAGGAGACGGCGCTGATGAACGGTGACGTGATCTCGGTGGGGACGACGCGGATCACGTTCGAGCGGCGCCTTGGTTGAACAGCTCCTGCTCGCACTCCAGGTCGCGTTCGTCGTGCTGCTCTACCTGTTCATCTGGCGCGTGGTTCGCACCGCGTCGCGCGACATGGCGGTCGGCCAGGAGAGCATGATCCTGACGCCGGTGAAACCGGCGCCGCCACGTCCGGCACGGCCGGCCGGCCGGCTGGTCGTGGTGCAGAGCCCCGAGCTCGAGACGGGGACGTCGCTCGAGATCAGTCGCGAGCTGCTGGCCGGCAGGGAGGCCTCATCGGATGTGCGGCTGCCCGCCGACGGGTACGCTTCCGGCCGTCATGCGCGGTTCGTTCGCGGTGAGGAGACGGATGTGGTGGAGGATCTCAACTCGACCAACGGCACCTTCGTCAACGGCGACCGGCTGACCGGCAGCCGGCCGCTGCGGGACGGCGACCTGATCACGCTCGGCCAGACCCAGCTCAAGTACGAGGGCGGCGCATGACCGAGGTCGGCATCGTCGACAGCGCGGGCGTCACCGAGACCGGTCGGGTGCGTCGCAGCAACGAGGACTCCTACCTGATGCGCGGCACGCTGTTCATGGTGGCGGACGGCATGGGCGGCGCGGCGGCGGGTGAGATCGCGTCGGCGATCTGCGCCGAGGCGTTCGCCGAGATCGACCTGATCAGAACCGGCGGGGACGCCGCGCTGCGCGATGCCATCCGCACCGCCAACCGCCGGATCGTGGAGCGGGCGGCCAGCGACCCCACGGCGGCAGGCATGGGCACCACGGTGACGGCGGCGCTGATCGGCGATGACGGCCGCGTGGTGAGCGCCAACGTCGGCGACAGCCGCGCCTACCTGCTGCGCGACGGCAACCTTCGCCGGCTTTCCGAGGATCACTCGGTGGTGGCCGAGCTGATCGCCAGCGGGCAGATCAGCGAGGACGAGGCGGAGCATCACCCCCAGCGCTCCGTGATCACGCGCGTGCTGGGAGCGGAGTCGACCGTCCAGGTGGACATCTTCTGGCTGGACGCGGCCAACGGCGACACGCTCCTGCTCTGCTCCGACGGCCTCACGACGATGGTGCCGGAGGCGCGGATCGCCGAGCTGCTGTCCACCGACGAGGCATGCGAGACGATCGCGAAGTCGCTGGTGGACGCCGCGCTGGAGGCGGGCGGCGAGGACAACGTGACCGCGGTCGTGTTCCGGATCGGCCCGCGCGACGAGAGCATCGCCGCCACGCCGCGCGAGATCCTCACCAGCGACCCCGACCTGGAGCCGGTCGAGGCCGGCCGGCCGGCCTCCGGACGGCGCAGGATGCTGCGAGCCCTGATCGCGCTGGCGGTGCTGGCGCTGGTCGGTGGCGGGCTGGCCGTGGGGCTGCGGGAGGCTCACTTCGTGGGCGCCGATGAGACGACCGGCCACGTCGCCGTCTACCAGGGCCTGCCGATCGACCTGTTCGGCGGCATCAAGCTCTACCACGAGGTCTCGGAGTCGACGCTGGCCTACGCCTCGCTGGATGCGGCCACCCGCAAGCAGCTGTTCGACCACCGCCTCCGCTCCGAATCCGACGCCCAGGCGGCGGTGCGAAACGCGGAGCGGTCGGGGCCATGAGGACGCCGCGCTTCCGCGAGCTCATGAACCTGCTCGCGGTGGCGGTGCTCACCGGCGTCGGCTTCCTCAGCGTGTACACCGCCCGCCAGCAGGAGATCACCAGCACGTCGCTGATCTACGCCGGCTTCTTCCTGGCCCTGTACTTCGTCGCTCACCTCGGCCTGAGGGCCGGTCTGCCCGACGCGGACCCCTGGCTGCTGCCGCTCTCGGCGCTGCTGACCGCGCTCGGCCTGACCGAGATCTACCGCCTCAACCCGCTGCTCGCGCGCGATCAGTCGATCTGGATCGTGGTCGGCCTGATCGGCTTCCTGGGGCTGATCCTGGTGGTGGGAGACCATCGCCGGCTGGAGTCCTACAAGTACACGCTGGGCGTGGGAGCGGTGGCGCTGCTGGTGCTGACGATGCTGGTCGGCACCACCATCAACGGCGCCAAGCTGTGGATCCGGGCGGGCGGTGTGCAGGTGCAGCCGGGCGAGTTCTCGAAGCTGCTGCTGGTGATTTTCCTGGCCGGCTACCTGCGTGAGAAGCGCGAGTTGCTGGCGATGGCCCACCGGCGAATCCTGGGTATCGGCCTGCCCGCGGCCCGCCACCTGGGGCCGCTGCTGGTGATGACGGGCGTGGCGCTGGGCGTGGTGGCCGTGATGAACGACATGGGCACCGCCCTGCTGCTCTACGGCATCTTCCTGGCGATGGTCTACGTGGCCACCGGCCGGCGGGTGTACACGGTCGCGGGCCTGATCCTGTTCGCGGCCGGCTCGTGGGCGGTCTACCACGTCACGCCGCACGTGCAGGAGCGCTTCACGGTCTGGCTCGACCCGTGGAAGACGCCGCGCACGGGCGGCTACCAGATCATCCAGTCGATCGAGTCGATCGCCGACGGCGGCATCTTCGGATCCGGCCTGGGGCAGAGCTTCCAGGTGTTCGACAACGGCAGCTCGGTGATCCCGGCGGCGCAGACCGACGGCATCTACGCCGTGTGGGCGAATGAGACCGGGCTGGCCGGCGCGGCCGGACTGCTGCTGATCTACCTGCTGTTCGCCTACCGCGGCTTCAAGATCGCCTCGCTTGCCGACGACGGCTTCTCGAAGCTGCTGGCAACCGGGCTCACGTTCGCGGTCACGCTGCAGGCGTTCCTGATCGTGGGCGGCATCACGCGGCTGATCCCGCTGACCGGGATCACGCTGCCGTTCATGAGCTACGGCGGAAGCTCGATCCTGGCCAACTTCATGCTGCTGGCGCTGCTGCTGATGGTGTCCGCGAAGACGCGCAGGGCGCGGACATGAACCCACGCATCGGCGGGCTGTTCAGGCTGAGCGCGATCGGATTCGCGCTGCTGATCTCGATCACGGCCTACTGGCAGATCTGGGCCGCATCCGGCCTGGCCGCGAGGCAGGACAACGCCCGGCTGGTGTACCGCCAGCTCCAGATCAAGCGCGGCGTGATCTACGCCGCCGACGGCAAGACGGTGATCGCGTCCAGCATCAAGCGCCACAAGAACGGCCTCGACATCTACCTGCGCAAGTACCCCCTCGGCCCGCTGTTCGGACATCCGGTGGGATACAACACGGTCGGATCGGGACGGTCGGGGCTGGAGCTGTCCGAGAACGACTACCTGACCTCGTCGAACGCCGACCTCTCGACGGTGCTGGGCAACCTGGGCGACCGGCTGCAGGGCCAGACGGTGACCGGCAACAACATCGTCACCAGCCTCTCGGTGCCGGCGCAGCGCGCCGCGCTGGCCGGGCTGGCCGGCCACTCCGGCGCCGTGGTGGCGATCGAGCCGTCCACCGGCCGGGTGCTGGCGATGGTGTCCAGCCCCACCTACAACCCCACCACGGTGGCCTCGAACTTCTCTCAGCTGAACTCGACCAGCCGCGGCTCGCCGCTCCTGAACCGGGCGACGCAGGGCCTCTACGCCCCCGGCTCGACCTTCAAGGTGGTCACCGCCACCGCCGCACTCGAAAGCGGCAAGTACACGCCGCAGACCACGATCGACGGCCACGGCAGCTGCCTGCAGGACGTTCAGGGCCAGCCGCTGTGCAACGCCGGCCAGGAGTCGGCCGGCGTGGTGACGCTGACCGACGCGCTCACCTTCTCCTACAACACGGTGTTCGCCCAGGTCGGCCAGCAGGTCGGCGTGAGCCGCATGTTCGCGACGATGGACGCCTTCGGCTTCTTCACCGATCCGCCGCTGGACTACCCGTCGGACGAGATGAACCCGAGCGGGCTCTACACCGGCGGGCACCTGCTGCGCCGATCCGCGCCGGTCGACATCGCCCGCGTCGCGATCGGCCAGGAGCGGCTGGGGGTGACGCCGATGCAGATGGCCGAGGTCGCGGCCACGGTCGCAAACCACGGCGTACGCATGCGCCCCTCGCTGGTCGACCGGGTGACATCGCCGGGCGGCGCCACCGTCACCCAGACGCGCTCCGAGGAGCTGCAGCGGGTGATGTCGGCGACCACGGCCTCGGAGCTGACCGACATGATGCGACGGGTCGTGGAGGAGGGCACCGGTCAGGAGGCGAATCTTGGATCTCTGTCGGTGGCCGGCAAGACCGGCACCGCCGAGACGGGAGTGACCGGATTGAACACGGCATGGTTCATAGCCTTCGCGCCGGCGCAGAATCCTCGCATCGCGATTGCGGTCGTGATCGAGCGCACGCCGGAGTTCGGCGGCACCATCGCGGCGCCGATCGCCCGTGACGTGATCACCGCATACCTCGGCAGCAGCGTGGCAAAGTAGCGGGAGCGATGGGCGTGGACAACATCATCGGAGAGGTGTTCGACCGGCGTTACCGCCTGGAGCGGCGGATCGGCGCGGGCGGCATGGCGGACGTGTACCTGGCCGAGGACGAGACGCTGCACCGGCGGGTCGCGATCAAGATCCTGGCCGACCGCTACACCCAGGACGATGGCTTCGTGGAGCGGTTCCGGCGCGAGGCGACCGCGGCGGCGGGCCTCAACCACCCCAACATCGTCTCGATCTACGACCGCGGCGAGGCCGAGGGCACCTACTACATCGCGATGGAGTACATCGAGGGCCCGACGCTGAAGGAGGAGATCACCTCGCGGGCGCCGCTGCCCGAGGCGGAGGCGGTCGGCTACGCCCAGCAGGCCCTTCAGGCGCTCGAGTTCGCCCATCGGCGGGGCGTGATCCACCGCGACATCAAGCCCCACAACATGATGGTGACGCCGGACGGCCTGCTGAAGGTGACCGACTTCGGCATCGCCCGCGCCGCCAACCAGGTCGAGATGACCGAGGCCGGCTCGATCGTCGGCACCGCCCAGTACCTCTCACCGGAGCAGGCCCGCGGCCAGAACGTGGGGCCGCAGTCCGACATCTACTCGCTGGGCGTGGTGCTGTACGAGCTGCTGACCGGCGAGGTGCCGTTCAGCGGCAGCTCGGCGGTCGAGATCGCGATGAAGCAGGTGAACGAGCAGCCGGTGCCGCCCAGCCAGAAGAACCGGCTGATCTCGCCGGCGCTGGAGCAGGTCGTGATGCGGGCGCTGGCGAAGGACTCGGCGCTGCGCTTCCACTCCGCGCGGGAGATGGCGGACGAACTCGAGCGGGTGCGACGCGGGCTGGGCGTCTCGCACGACACGCAGCAGGCGACGGCCGTGATCGGCGCCTACGCGGCCGCCGACGCGACGCGGGTGATGGGAGCCCCGGCGGCCGAGCGCACCGCCGTGCTGCCGCCCTCCAAGCAGCCGCCGCAGACACAGCCCAAACGGAGCGCGCTGCCCTGGATCCTGGTCGCGCTGCTGCTGCTCGCCAGCGCGGTGGTCGGCTACGTCGTCTACCAGCAGCTGCAGGGCTCGGGCGTCAAGGTGCCGAACGTGGTCGGACAGCCCGAGGCGGCCGCGCGCCGAACGCTGGTCGGCCATGGCTTCAAGGTCAACTCACAGCAGAAGGCGTCCGACTCCGTGCCGTCCGGCAACGTGATCGACACCAAGCCCGGCCCAGGCGACACGGCGGACAAGGGCTCGGCCGTGACGCTGATCGTGAGCTCCGGCCCAAAGAACGTCGATCTGCCCGATCTGCGCGGAAAGACGCTGCCCGCCGCGCTTCAGATCCTCGCCCAGAAGGGGCTGACCGGAGCACCGGTGAATGTGCCGTCCAGGCTGCCGAGCGGCACGGTCGTGCGCACCGATCCAAAACCCGGGCCGGTCGCGCCGGGAAGCGTCGTCACGCTGTTCGTGTCCAGCGGCAACGTCAAGGTGCCGAACGTGATCGGCATGACCTGTGACCAGGCGACGCAGACGCTCGACGGCTACAACCTGACGGCCAACTGCGTCGACGCACCCAGCGACACGGCACCCGCCGGCCAGGTGTTCGCGCAGAACCCGAGCGCCGGGCAGCCCGCTCCGCAGGGCGGCACCGTCGACCTGCAGGTCTCGACCGGGCCGTCCCAGGTCACCGTGCCGGACGTGACCAACACCGACTACAACAACGCGAAGCAGATCCTGCACGACAACGGCGACCTGCACGCTGTGCGATCGGATTGCCTCTCGTCGGATCCCTCGATCCCGGACGGCGTGGTGGTTGCGACCGACCCGCCTGCCGGCAGCTCGGTCGACCCGAAGTCGTCGGTGACTGTGTACACGCAGGACTCGACCTCGGTCACGCCCTGCCCATGAGCGGTGACCGCCGCATCCGCGTGGCCGTGCTGGCCGGCGGGCGGAGTTCCGAGCACGAGATCTCGGTGCTGTCCGCGGCCTCGGTGGTGGCCGCGCTCGATCCCGAGCGCTACGAGGTGGTGCTGGTGCAGATCGATCGCGGCGGTGGCTGGCAGATCGAGGCCTCGTCGCAGCTTGCGCTGCAGCCGGGAGCGGACGCGCGGTCGCTGGTCAGGCGACCCACGGCGGACGCCCCACTGCCGGCCCCG
>JAWVDZ010000115.1:0-5219 GCA_033856955.1 Gaiellales bacterium | reverse complement strand
GGTGCACGAGAGCGACTTCGAGGAGGTCGGCGGCGAGCAGGATGGCGAGGTCAGCCTGGTGATCCGCGAGGTCGCGCCATCGCTGGCGGCGTGGCTGACGGCCTGGCTCGACGCGTCGGCTGCCGCGTCCCAGGTGGCGACGCTGCACGGCTCGATGATCCAGATGGCGCGTGACTCACGCACCCGGATCGCCGCCATGACGCGCGAACAGCGGGCGGCAATCGGCCTCCCCGCGACGGGCTGGGAGCAGGCCGTTTGGGGCGGCCTCGGGCTTGAGCCGGATTCACCCGACGACGCCGCCTGAACCGGTTGTTGACATAGCGTTTCGTGCCTGTTGTCCACCCGGTCAGCTACGCTGCAGCTTCAGGAACGAGGCCTAGCCTCGCACTCCTGGGGGAAAGGAGGGGCGGGGACGTTAAGGCCGTCTCCGCCCCTCGCAATCCATTGAGCGCCGCGATCTTACAGAACCTGGAAGACGGACTGGTCTAGCCCAGCACGGACCCGTGCCGCTCAGCGTTCGATTACGAGGTGATCGCCTACCTGCACGCCGCTCCGCGCGATCGCGCCCACCGGCAGCTCCAGCGCCACCTTGGCGCCGCGGCAGAACGACATCCGCCAGGGCTTGATGTTCACGACCAGCTTCAGCACGCGGCCGTCGTCCGCCGCCCAGATGACGTCGATCGGAAAGCGCATGAACCACATGTGGATCGAGCTGGTGGGCTGGATCCACAGCCCTTCCTGCTCGCCGAGCCCGCGCCTGCCCAGCAGGCCCTTGCTGCGCGACCACGAGGTGGCCGCCACCACGCCCTGCTCGCAGACGACGGGTCCTCGCTCGAGCCGGAAGCGCGGCACTACCCTTCATCCCCGTGGACGTGGACTATCACTCCGGCGACGACTTCGTGGTCGAGTTTCTCGACTACCGGTACGGCTTCTCGCGCACCGATTTCACGCAGCGCGTGGTCGCGGCGGCGATCCGGCTGGAGCTCATGCCCCAGCGCGACCTGAGCGACCACGAGGCGGCCGATCTGGTTGACCTGACCTCCGCCGGCCGTATCACCCAGGCGCGGTCGGCGCTCGGCCGCCACCTGCAGGCGCACCACGCCGCGCTCGACCGTCTGCACTCGGAGCCGCTCAGCTACTGGCTGCGCAAGCTGGTGTTCCGCGGCGCCTGGATCGACCACCGGGTCAAGGCCGGCCTGCTCGATGTCTCGTTCGACGAGGCGTCGGGCAGTTTCGCGTACCGCATGCCCAGCGACCAGACGCCCGTGCTCCAGCTGGCGCCGGTGCCGTCCTGGTCGAGCCTGGCTTACGTCACCGAGTAGCACGCCGACGGCGCCGCGGCGCATCCGTCACTCCGCGGCCGGCACGAACACCAGCAGGTGCGGCCCGACCTGGATCCGGTCGCCGTCCTCGAGCAGCCGCTGCTCGATGCGCTCGCCGTTGACGAAGGTGCCGTTCAGGCTGCCCTCGTCCTCGAGCACCACGCCGATCGGCTCGATCCGCACGGTGGCATGGCGCGCCGACACGGTGGGGCCGGCCAGCACGATGTCGTTCTCGTCGTGGCGGCCGAGCTTGGTGATCCGGCCGGCCAGCTCATAGCTCGTGTCCTCGCCCAGGCGCGGACGCCAGACCAGCGCAGGCCGCTCGGCACGAGGAGGAAGCGCCAGCTCGTCGCGACTGGGAGCAGGGTCGATGATCCGTGTGTAGCTGACCTCGTCATCGTGCGCGTGCATGGCGGACCTCCCAGAAGACGGCTCGACCGAGATTACCAACGGGGCCGGACGAGGCGATAGACTGCACGCGGATGGACGCCGGTCGCACCCCGATGGAAGAGGCGGAGGCACAGCTCTACCGCAGGATCCAGGAGCTGCGGACGCGGGCCCGCGGCGGCGAGGGCGAGCTCGAGGCCGAGGGTCTCGGCGAGCAGCGGCCGGCGATGCCCGACCTGCGCACCATCCTCGCCCGTGCCGAGACGCATGTCGACGAGCTGCGCTCGACAGCCGCGTCGCTCGAGGAGATCCTGCCGGCACGGGTCGAGCAGGCGGTCGAGCGGGCGATGTCCAGCCACTCCGACGGACGCCGCGCCGACGAGCTGCGCGAGCTCCTGCGCGGCCTGTCGCGGCAGGTCGACCAGGTCAACCGCGACCTGCTGGCAGAGCGGCTGGGCCGG
Source organism: Gaiellales bacterium (assembly GCA_033856955.1). Classification (GTDB taxonomy): domain Bacteria; phylum Actinomycetota; class Thermoleophilia; order Gaiellales; family JAICJC01; genus JAICYJ01. Next base: position 3,049 of record JAWVDZ010000115.1, on the reverse strand, counting down.
ATCGAGGATCTGGAGCTGGTGGTCGACCTGATCTCGACCGGGATGGCGGCGCTGCGACAGGACGTGGCGACGCTGGCGGCACTGGTCGAGCGGGTCGACAGCGGCGTGGACGGCGTGATCGAGAAGCTTGATCAGCCGCTCCAGGTGACGGTCGAGCGGCCGAAGCGAAGCGGTGGCGTGCGCGACCTGTTCGCGCCCACCACCGGCGATCCGCCGCAGGCGGGTTAGTCCGGCAGCACCGCCACGCAGTCGATCTCGACCCGGATGCCGCCCGGCAGCGCGGCCACCTGCACGGTGGTGCGGGCCGGCGGCGGATCGGGGAAGGCCGCGCCGTAGGCGGCATTCATCTCCTCGAAGTCGCCGATGTCGGCCAGGAACACACCGCAGCGGATCACGTCGGCCGGGCCACAGCCGGCGGCGGCCAGGATCTTGAACAGGTTCTCGAGCGTCAGCCGCGTCTCGTCGGCGACGCCCGTGCCGGGGTCGTAGCGGCCGTCGCGCATCGCCCCCTGCCCGGAGACGAACACGAACCGCCCCTCGGCCACGATCGCGGATGAGTATGGCCCCAGCCGGGTGACGTCGACCGAGACCGGGCGCCGGCTCACGGCGACGCCTCCGCGACGGCCTGCCAGACCTGCGGGTTGGCGAGGTTGGGCGGCCGCTCGCCGCGCAGGATCTGCGCCAGACCGCGACAGGCCAGCCGCGCCATGCCCTCGCGCGTCTCGTGCGTGGCGGAGCCGATGTGGGGCACCAGCAACGCGTTCTCGCACTCAACCAGCAACGGGTTCACGCGGGGCTCCTCCTCGAACACGTCCAGGCCGGCGCCGCCCAGATGGCCCGACTGCAGCGCCTCGGCCAGCGCCTGCTCGTCAACCACCGGGCCGCGGCTGGAGTTGACAAGGATCGCTCCCGGCTTCATGCGCGCCAGCTCGTCGGCACCGATCAGGTGGCGGGTGGCGTCCGACAGGGGCACGGTGATCGCGACGAAGTCGGACTCCTTCAGCACCCGATGCAGCTCGCCCTGCTCGCGGCCGGCGAACAACACTCGCATGCCGAACCCCTCGGCCCGGCGGGCAACCGCCCGGCCGATGCGGCCGGGGCCGACGATGCCGAGCGTCTTTCCGTGCACGTCGGTGCCGAGCAGGAGGTCGAAGCTCCACTCCTGCCAGCGGCCCGCCCGCAGGTAGCGCTCCGCCTCGCCCATCCGGCGGGCGGCGCCCAGGATCAGCGCGAAGGTGAGATCGGCCGTGGCCTCGGTCAGCACGTCGGGGGTGTAGGCGATCGGGATGCCGAGCCGCTCGGCGGCATCCAGATCGATGTGGTCGAGTCCGACCGAGACGGTCGCCAGCGCGCGCAGGCCGGGGGTCGAGAGGAAAGCCTCGTCGATGCGATCGATCAGGTAGCAGACCGCCGCGTCGCAGCCGGTGGGGTCGGATCCGCGCACCAGCTCGTGGTCGCCGAGCTCGGCCAGGCCGGCCGCCGAGACATCCTGCATGATCAGCACCCGCATCGCTATCCTCCCCGCCAACAGACGGCAAACGGTATCAGGCGAGGGCTGAGGGGTGGCATCGTGGGTGTGACGAAGGTGATCGAAGTGATCGGGAGCTCGACCGAGAGCTCGGACGACGCGGTTCGCGAGGCGCTCTCGGCCGCGTCGAGATCGATCCGCGGGATCACCCGGATCGAGGTGATCTCGATCAGCTGTGAGGTGCGCGACGGCCACGTCGCTCGCTGGGACGTGCTGGCCAAGATCCAGTTCCCCGTCGAGCCGCGCTGACCCCACGGCGGTTGGCGGTCAGGCCGACGAGGGCAGCTCGTAGAGGCCGATCACGTTGCCACCCGGATCCAGCACGCGAGCGGTGATCTCGGGCGCGTCACCGCCGATCGGCTGAACGACCTCGCCTCCGGCTGCGACGACCGCGTCGAGCGCAGCGGCGACGCTGTCCACCATCACGTAGATCAGCAGCCCGGGCGCTGATGACGGCGGCCGGCCGGTGACCCAGCTGCCGCTCACCTCGCCGGTGGTGTCGTCGAACGCGAGATACCCGTGGTTGTTCGTCCTCACGTTCCAGCCGAACACCTGCCTGTAGAACTCGGCGGAGCGTTCGATGTCGGTGGCCGGGATCTGGATGTAACAGATCTTGCCGTTGATCGAGCCTGGCGTCATCGAATCGGGAACCTCGCGATCAGGGGACGAGTGTGTGCGACGCCTCGTACGCGACGCTCTCCGGCTGGCCCTCCGGCGTGCTCGCGGCCTCGGGCCCATAGAGCGCCGAGATCGCCGGCATCAGGCGGTCCTGCTCGAATCGGTCCTTCGCGGCTGCAGACTCCCAGATGTCGACGACCTGCCAAACGCCGTCCACCTCGGCGGCGGTATGGACGATCAGGCCCGGCGGCGGATCCTGCTCCGTGCCCATCTGGGCCGACACCTGCTCGTAGGTTTCCTGCGTCATGCTGCCACCCCGGCTGATGTGCACCACCGTCATCGTCTCCCCCTCCGTCGCTTTCGGACGCACCCGATTCTAGCCACCTCGGGCGCGAACTCGTTGCGGATTGCGGCCCGGCGTGGGATGCGGCAGACTGCCCGGGTGGGGGTTCCCGAGGCACACCTCGAGCCGACAGAGCACGGCCTGGTCAGCAAGGACGAGGGCTGGTTCGTGGTGAACGCAACCGAGTGCCGGTGGCGTAACCGCAGGGGTCGCGGGATGTACTGCGACTTTGAGGGCGACTCGGACTTCCCGCAGGTGGGGATCAACCTTCAGGTCATGCAGCCGGGCGACGTGATGTCGATGTACCACTGGGAGGCCGATCAGGAGGACTTCCTGGTGGTCGCCGGTGAGGGGCTGCTCGTGATCGAGGGCGAGGAGCGTCCGCTCCGCCAGTGGGACTTCGTGCACTGCCCGGCGGGAGCCAGCCACGTGATCGTGGGAGCGGGCGACGGGCCGCTGGTGGTGGTTGCGGTGGGCGCGCGCGTGCTCTCGACCGGGCCGGACTGGGGCGCATACCCGGTGGACGAAGCGGCGAGCCGCCACGGCGCCGGCGTCGAGCA
>JAWVDZ010000114.1:0-6663 GCA_033856955.1 Gaiellales bacterium | reverse complement strand
AGCCGATCGCCCAGGCGCTGGCAGCGCTGGGCTGCGAACATGCGCTGGTCGCCCACGGCGCCGGCGGGCTGGACGAGCTGACGCCGACCGGTGAGAACCTGGTGGCCGAGGTGCGCGACGGCGAGGTGATGCTGATGACCATCGACCCGCGCGAGTTCGGCGCCGGGCCGGGCAGCCCGGACGACCTCGGCGGCGGCGACGCGTCGGACAACGCCGCGATCATCCGGACGGTGTTCGACGGCGAGACCGGGCCGCGCCGCGACGCCGTGATCCTCAACGCCGGCGCGGCCCTGTACGTGGCCGGGGTCAGCGACTCGCTGGAGAAGGGCGTATACGCCGCCCGCGACGCGATCGACGACGGCCGCGCGACCGAGACGCTGCGGCGGCTGGTCGAGTTCACCCACGAGAGGGCGAAGCGGTCGTGAGCGGATATCTGCAACGGATCGGCGGCGACCTGCGGCGCGATGCGCCGGAGCCGACGCGCGGCTTCGCCGAGGCGCTGGCCGCGGGCGCGAGCGTGGCGGTGGTGGCTGAGATCAAGCGCAGCTCGCCCTCGCAGGGAGCGATCGCACCGGACGCGAACGTGGCCCAGACGGCGGTGCGCTACGAGCGCGACGGCGCGGCCTGCATCTCGGTGCTGTGCGCCGAGCGCGACTTCGGCGGATCGCTGCTCGACCTCACCGAGGGCCGGCTGGCGGTCTCGATCCCGGCCATCGCCAAGGACTTCACCGTGTTCCCGGAGCAGGTCGCCCGCCAGCGGCTTGCCGGAGCCGACGCCATCCTGGTGATCCTGGCCATGGTCACCGACAACGAGGCCCGCAGGCTGATCGAGACCGCCTCGCTGCTGGGCATGGATGCGCTGGTGGAGACGCACGACGAGCGCGAACTGGAGCGCGCCGTGGCGCTCGAGGCCGGTCTGATCGGCGTCAACGCCCGAAACCTGGAGACGCTCGAGATCGATCGCGAGCGCCAGCTCGAGCTGCTGCGCTCGCTGCCGGGCGACGTCGTCTCGGTGGCCGAGTCCGGCATCGGCTCGCGCGCCGACGTCGAGGCCGCCCGCGACGCCGGCGCCAGCGCCGTGCTGGTGGGCACCGCCCTGATGCGCGACCCGGCGCTGCTGCCGGAGCTGGTCGGGGTGGCCCGTGGCTGAGGTCTCGGTCAAGATCTGCGGGCTGACGCGCGAGCAGGACGTGGACGCCGCGGTCGCGGCCGGCGCGGACATGGTCGGCTTCGTGATCGTTTCCGACAGCCCCCGCGGACTGGATGCCGACCGCGCCCGTGAGCTGGCGCGCGGGGTCCCGCAGGGCGTGCGAAGCGTGGCGGTGTACGCGGACCTCGACCTGGTGCCGGAGGACGTCCACGACCACTTCGACCTGCTGCAGGTGTATGGCATCCCTGCGGTGAGGGAGCGCGTGATCGTCGCCTTTCGCGGATCACCGCCGGCGCCGCTCCCGGACGGCGTGCCGGTGCTGCTCGACCGCCCACAGGGCGTCGTCTCCGAGCCCGATCAGCTGCGCCGGCACTGGCAGGCGGCGGCCACGGTGCGGGCACCGGTGATGGTGGCCGGCGGGCTCGACCCCGATAACGTCGGCGAGGCCGTGCGTACGGCGAAGCCCTGGGCGGTGGACACGGCGCGCGGCGTCGAGTCGGCGCCCGGGATCAAGGACCCGGCCCTGATCGAGCGATTCATCCACAACGCGAAGGACGCGGCATGAGCAGCACATTTCCCGACGCCCGCGGCCGTTTCGGCGAGTTCGGCGGGCGGTTCGTTCCCGAGACGGTGATGGGCGCCCTCGACGAGCTCTCGGCGGCGTGGCAGACGGCCTGGAACGATCCCGCCTTCCACGCCGAGCTCGACCACCTGGCCCGCGACTACGTCGGCCGGCCCTCGCCGCTGTACCTGGCAGAGCGGCTGATGGAATCGACGCCCGGAACGCGCCTCTACCTCAAGCGCGAGGATCTCAACCACACCGGCGCCCACAAGATCAACAACGCTGTCGGACAGGCGCTGCTGGCGGTGCGTCTCGGCAAGCGGCGGATCGTTGCCGAGACGGGCGCCGGGCAGCACGGCGTGGCCAGCGCCACGGTGTGCGCCCGCTTCGGGCTGGAGTGCCACGTCTACATGGGCGAGGAGGACATCCGCCGCCAGCACCCAAACGTCGTTCGGATGCGCATGCTGGGCGCCGAGGTGATCCCGGTCACGGCCGGCTCGGGGACGCTCAAGGACGCGATGAACGAGGCCATCCGCGACTGGATCACGAACGTCGAGACGACCCATTACCTGATCGGCTCGGCGGCCGGACCTCACCCCTACCCGATGCTGGTGCGCGAGCTGCAGACCGTGATCGGCCGCGAGGCGCGCGAGCAGGTGCTGGCGGCCGAGGGCCGCCTACCCGACCTGGTGGTGGCCTGCGTGGGCGGCGGATCGAACGCGATCGGCCTCTTCCACCCCTTCCTCGACGACCCGGGCGTGCGGCTGCTGGGTGCCGAGGCGGGCGGCGACCAGCACGGCACCGCCGCCACCCTGTCGCAGGGGCGGGTGTCGGTGCTGCACGGTTCCAAGAGCTACGTGCTGGCCGATGCCGACGGCCAGGTGCTGGAGACGCACTCGATCTCGGCCGGGCTCGACTATCCCGGCGTCGGGCCGGAGCACTCCTGGCTGAAGGACACCGGACGGGCCGAGTACCTGCCGGTCACCGATGCCCAGGCGCTGCAGGCCTTCCATCTGCTCTGCCACCGCGAGGGCATCATCCCGGCGCTCGAGTCGGCTCACGCGCTGTGGCTGGCGCTCGACCGGGCTCGACCCGGCGAGATCGTGATCGTCGGCCTCTCCGGCCGCGGTGACAAGGACGTCGACTCGGTCGAGCAGCGCGAGGCCGGCGGGTGAAGATCGAGACGCCGGCACTCGTGATCTACCTGATGGCCGATCACGACACCGTCGCCCTGGCCACGGCCGCGGTGCGCGGCGGCGCGACGGCGATCGAGATCGGGATCCCGTTCTCCGACCCGCTGGCCGACGGGCCGACCGTCCAGCGTGCCGGCCAGCGCGCCCTGTCCGGCGGCATGACCACGGTCCGGGCGCTCGAGCTGCTATCGCGGCTGCGAGGCGAGGTGACGGTGCCGCTGGTGCCGATGACCTACGCCAGCCCGGTGATGGCGTACGGCGAGGCCCGCTTCTGTGCGGACGCCGCCGCCGCCGGCGCGAACGGGCTGATCGTGCCGGACGTCCCCCACGACGAGGCCGGCGACCTGCTGGAGGGGTGCCGGGCGGCCGGCCTCGACCTGGTGCCGCTGCTGGCGCCCACCAGCACCGATGAGCGGATCGAGCTGGCCTGTGCCGGCGCGGGTGGCTTCGTCTACCTGGTCTCGGTGGCGGGGACCACGGGTGCCCGCGCGGGGCTGTCCGAACGCGTGGCACCGCTGATCGCGCGCGTTCGCGGGCATACGCCACTGCCGCTGCTGGTCGGCTTCGGCATCTCGTCCGCCGACTCGGCTCGCGCCGTCATGGACGCCGGCGCCGACGGCGTGATCATCGGCTCGAAGGCGATCGAGGTGTCCGAGCATGGCGGCCCGAAGGCTCTGGAGGCGTTCGTGCGGGAGATCGCGGCCGCGCTCTGAGGGCTCTCAGTGATTCGTGCCCTCGGCTGCAAGGATTAACGCTGACCACCACAGGGCGACGGGCATCACCACGAGCCCTCGTCGAGGCGAGAACCGCGCCACGACGGAGGCCAATGCCGACACTGCCACGACGGTCACAATCTGGGTGCGGGAGACCGTTCCTCCGTCCTCCACGCTGCCGTTCGTGTTCAGGTAATAGGGATCAGGCGCATAGAAGCCGATCACCACCACCGCAACGGCCGCCAGGCTCAGCAGAGGCAGCAGACGACGGAGGTGCATCGCTGAGGCAACCCTGTCTGCAAGGCCGCTGTCCTCCGTCAGTTCCTACCTACTGCGATCAACCCGAGCCCGGTGAGCACCATCACCCGCCAGGTGAGCAGGACGATGCGATGCCCGGGCGGTCCTTGACCGCGGTGCCCCCCGTTGAGGATGCGCAGCACCAGCGCAGCCTGATATGCGGCCGAGACGATGAACACCCCGAACGCCAGGCCGAGCGCCCCACGCCCGATCGCTCCCCACAGCCGTAGGTTGCTCCCGTTCGAGCTGAGCTGCTCCACGCTGGCCATACCACCAATGCTATGCCGCGGCTCGCCTATCCGCAATCCTTCAGCCGCTGCGGCCGCCGGGGTCTGACCCCGAATCGGGTCTGACCCCTCACCGCCTGACGAGCCAGATTCCGTCAACCCACGGCCAATCGGAGGCCGGTACGCTTCGGCGATGCAGGTTCTCGTGGTCGAGGACGACCAGCCGCTTGTCCGCATCCTGACGAAGTCGCTCGAATCGAACGGCTTCGATGTCGAGTCCGCCTTCGACGGCGAGACCGGGCTGCGCACCGCCCGCGACGGCCGGTTCGACGCGATCGTGCTCGATCTCCAGCTGCCGAAGCTGAACGGCGTCGAGGTCTGCCGCCAGCTCCGCGCCGACGGAAACAGCGTGCCGATCCTGATGCTGACCGCCAGAAGCGCCGTTCCCGACCGCATCGCCGGCCTCGATGCCGGCGCCGACGACTACCTGGTGAAGCCGTTCTCGATCGGCGAGCTGGCCGCACGGCTGCGCGCGCTCGGCCGCCGGCGCGGCCCCAACCCCGAGCTGCTCGAATCCGGCGACCTGGTGCTCGACACGGGCGCCCGCGAGGCGCGGGTGAACGGCGAGCCGGTCGAGCTGACCGGCACCGAGTTCGCGCTGCTCGAGTACCTGATGCGTAACCCCGGCCAGGTGCTTTCCCGCGACCAGCTGCGCGATGAGGTGTGGGGCGAGGGCTTTGCGCCGGCATCGAACGTGGTCGACATCTACGTGCACTACGTTCGCCGCAAGCTGAAGGCCGCCGGCATCGACGCCGATCCGATCCGCACCGTGCGAGGGCTCGGGTATGCATTCCGCAGAGGGGTTTGAAGACCGGCTCTTCACGCCGGCCCGGATCAGGCTGACCGTCTGGTACACCGGCGTCCTGACGGCGGTGCTGATCGTGCTGGGGACGGCCATCTATCTGGCCGTCCGCGAGCAGCTGCTGAACGGCGTCGACAACGGCGTCCACCAGGTCGCGCAGCGCGCCACCGAACAGTGGCTGCAGTCGGGGACGATCGACGTCGTCGCCCTCTCCACCGGTCCCTACACGGTGACGGTGTTGTCACCCAGCCAGCAGCAGTCGCTGCCACAAACCAACGGCCGGCCACACTTCGACGCGACCTCGCTGAAGGCGGCCTTCAACGATGGCAGCGACATGCGGTACGTGGGGGGATCCGGGGACAGGCAGCGCGTTTATTCGACCCGAGTGAAGCAGGGCGCGAGCATGGCCCTCATCCAGGTCGAGCGCTCGGTCGAGCCCGAGCACGAGGCCCTGAGCAAGCTGCTCGCAGGCCTCCTGATCGGCGGTGCCGGCGGCGTCGTCCTGGCCGCGATCGGCGGCTGGTTCATGGCGGGGAAGTCGCTGAGGCCGGTGCGAACGGCGTTCGCCCGCCAGCACGCCTTCGTCTCGGACGCCTCGCATGAGTTGCGCACCCCGCTTACGGTGATCCGGGCGAACGCGGAGTTCATCCAGCAGGAACAGCCCGACAACGCCGAGGCGCGCGACATCGTGAGCGAGACCGACCGCCTCTCGGCCCTGGTGGAGTCGTTGCTGGCGGTCGCCCGTGGGCAGCGGCACACCCCCGACCAGCTCGAGACCGTCGACCTGGGCGCGCTGATCGGTACCGCCGCGGCCGCGTTCCAGCCGCTCGCGACGGACAGGGGCATCGAGCTCAGCACCGCCGCGGCGGATGACGTCATGGTGCGCGGCGACCGCGAGCAGCTGCGGCAGGTGATCGTGATCCTGCTCGACAACGCCCTTCGCTACACGGCTGAGGGCGGCCGGGTGCACGTGCAGGCCCGCCGCGAGGCCGGCAACGCGATCGTGACCGTGCACGACACGGGCATCGGGATCGGCCCAGAGGAGCTGGAACGCGTGTTCGAGCGGTTCTATCGCGCCGACGAGGCCCGCAACCGGCAGTCCGGCGGCGCCGGCCTCGGCCTGGCGATCGCCCGCGAGCTGGTCATACGACACGGCGGCCGGATCTCGGTCGAAAGCACCGAGGGCGCCGGCAGCACGTTTACGATCCAGCTTCCGGCAGGGTAGATTGCGCGGCGGATGCCGCGCATCGACACGCACCTCGACCTGGCCGGCGACGAGTTCCGGGCCAACCGCGAGCACATGCGCGAGCTCGTTGCCGACCTCGACCGCCGCCTGGAGCGGGTGCGCGACGGCGGCGGCCCGGCGCAGGTCGAGCGGCACCACGCCCGCGGCAAGCTGCTGCCCCGTGATCGCGTCGATGGACTGCTTGACCCCGGTAGCGCGTTCCTGGAACTCGCGCCGCTCGCCGCCGACGGTATGTACGACGACGAATGCCCTGGCGCCGGAATGATCGCGGGGATCGGCCGCGTTTCCGGCCGTGAATGCATGATTGTGGCCAACGACGCGACGGTGAAGGGTGGTACCTACTACCCAGTCACCGTCAAGAAGCATCTGCGCGCACAGGAGATCGCCGGACAGAACCGTCTGCCGTGCATCTA
>JAWVDZ010000113.1:0-5770 GCA_033856955.1 Gaiellales bacterium | reverse complement strand
GCGTGGATCGACCACACAGGTGAGCAGACGGTGTAGTCCCCAGGCGAGTGGCTGAGCACGAAGCCGCCGCTGGGCGTGCAGTTCGAGGCGATGCCGCTGGGATAGAACTGGAGCTCCTGGAAGGCCTGTCCGAACAGGCTGTTGGGATCGTCGACCGGCCCGCCGAACCAGAACGTGGGACCGACCGCGTCCACCGGGTAGGTCGACCCGTCACTCGGCAGCTGGATCGTCCAGGTGACGTTCCTGCCCGACCCCGGGAGCGTCGAGAGCGGGTTCAGCTCGGGCTCGTCGTGGCCCGAACAACCGGCCAGGTAGCTCGGCTCGAACACGTCCTCGACGTAGGCCGGATGGCGTCCGACGCAACCGCCGCCCTGCCCGCCCGAGGCCGACGCGGCCGGCGCCGCGGAGCCTGCGATTCCGATCACGGCCAGCGCCAGCAAACCCAGCGCCCGTACTGATCTCATGGTCCCCCCATTCTCGGATGACCCCTCTGTCGCCCGCCAGTATCAGCGCGAACGGACGCCGTCGCAAGCCCAATGTCATCCCGCTCACGCAAGCAACGCCCGGACGCGATCGAGCGCGGCGTCCAGCGCCTTTCGCAGCGCCGCGGTGGGCGTCTCGAACAGGTTCAGATCGAACGCGGCCTTCGAACCCGGCTGGAGGCTCCACGTCCCGGCCGCCATGCCCTCCACCAGCACGACCGGCAGGCCGTCGCCGCGATGGTCGTAGAGCGATGAGACGACGTCGGCGTGGGCGAACCGTCCGCGGCCCGCGAGCGGGTAGCCCATCGTGTAGCAATCCCACTTCGGCAGCAGGTCGACGGCGCGGCTGGGCGGCTTTGCGACGTCCTCGAACGCCGCACGCAGGCCGGCCGGAAGCAGCAGCCCGTCGCCGATGTCCTCCAGCTCGTGCTCGCCGAGCGCACGGCGAGCGCGAGCCGCCGAGACGCCGGCCCACCACTCGAAGTCCTGCCGCCGCGCGGGCCCGAACGCGCGCAGGTACTCGCCCGCCAGCCACGCCAGCGCCTGGTCGCTGTCGGCGGGCGCCGGCTCGTCGACCTGGTAGCGGAGCTCGTTCGAGCGCAGGCCCGCCGCTCCGACCCGGATCAGCGCTCCCTCTCGGGTCATCTGGCCGACCACGCCGGACAGTTCGCGATCGACCCCCAGCTCGGAGCGCAGCTCGCGCGCGGTGCGCGGGGTCGTTGCGAGCTCCATCACCTGCGCCCGCAGCTCGGCGTAGCGTTCGGCCGACAGCCCGAACCCGTGCAGCCGGCGCGCGCCGCGTGCCGGCGGCTCGGGGAGCGCCCTGAACGCCAGGTGCGCCGTCTCGCGGGGCAACATGTGGATCGAGCCCCGCATCGCGGGTAGCCGCAGCACGTCCAGGGCACGGAACGTGGCTGCATCCAGCGAGCGGCAGCGGGCATGGAGGCTGAGCGGAGCGGACGGATGGGCGCTGTAGACGCCGATAACGTCGCGAAGCGCCGCCTGAGCATCGCCGCCGCCGGCGCCCAGCTGCTGCTGCCGGTAGCTCCACCAGCCAAGCCGCGGCTCGGTCATGGACGCGAGGCGGAACGAAAAAGCCGCCATCGGCCCACGGGAGCCGCGAGTCCGCGAGGGTCACCCAGAGAGGGGCGAACAACATGGGCCGATGGCGGCGACAGCAACAGGACGGTGCGGCCGCCGGAAATCTTCCCGTTGTTCATGCGGTCGCCAGCGCCTCCACCGTGACCTCGACGCCATGCACCGCAGTGCTCTCGCCGATGTCGCTCTTGCGTCCGTCGTTCAGCACGTTGACGTTGAACGCCTGTGGCTCACGCTTGGGCCAGCGGCCCTTGGGCGAGTAGGCGACCCCCGCCGGCACGATGTCCGAGACCACGACGGACAGCTCGAGGCTGCCGGTCTCGTTCCACATCCGCACCATGTCCCCCTCCGCCAGTCCCCGGTCGGCGGCGTCCTTGGGGTGCAGAGTGACGCCCGCCGCCCCGATCCGGTGGGAGATCTTGCGATCGTTGGCGAAGCTGTCGTTCATCAGCCACGGGGACGCCGGCGTCAGCAACCGCAGGCGGCCGCCGGCCGGCCGGTCATCCGCCCACGGCTGGGGCAGCCGCGGCAGCCCGTCCGCCTCTGCGGCCGCGGACGCGATCTCGATGCGACCGCTGGGAGTCTCGAACTCGAGCTCTGCGAACTGCAGCACCGGGTCGGCGGTGAGCGGAACCGTACCCACCTCGGCCAGATCGCCGAAGCTCGCGATCACGCCCGACTGCTCGAGCATGGCCGCGATCATCTGCTCGTCGCTCTCGTGCAGCTCCGGCTCGTCGAATCCCATCGCCGCCGCCAGCCGCCGGAAGATCTCCTGGTTGGGCAGCGCCTGCCCGGGAGGGTCGACGACCTTCACCTGGGCAGACAGCGAGAGGTCGAAGTACGACGACACCAGATCGTCGAACTCGAGGAACGCCGCCGCCGGCAGGACGTAGTCGGCCAGGTCGCAGGTGTCGGTCGCGAACAGGTCGAGCACGACCGTGAACAGGTCGTCCCGCTCGAGCGCCGCTCGCAGGCGGGCCTGCTGCGGGTTTGAGGCCGCGATGTTGATGTTCCAGCAGATCAGCGCGCGGGAACGCCCGGCGTCCTCCAGCCGCCCTGCCAGGTCCATGTGGCTGACCGGCTCCGGTGGCTCGCCCAGGTGCCGGGCCGCCAGCCAGCTCTCGTCCAGCTCGAGGCGATCGTTGAGGTAGAGAAACCCGGCGCCGGGCTTGGCAAGGTTGCCGCTGACGACCGGCAGCAGCGAGACCGAGCGCATCACGTTGCCTCCGGTGGGCTGGCGCTGGAGCCCCTGCCCGATCCACAGAAGCGACGGCCCCGCGCCGTAGCTTCGGGCGGCGTCCTCGATCAGCTCCGCCGGCACGCCGGTCACGGCCTCGCCCCATTCCGGCGTGCAGGCCGCGAACATCGGTTCCAGCTCGTCCCAGCCGACGGCGTGCTGCAGGAGCAGGTCACGGTCGGCCATCCCTTCGCGCACGATCACGTGCATCAGGGCGAAGGCCAGGGCGGCGTCGCTGCCCGGGAACGGCTGGAGGTGCAGATCGGCGGCCGCGGCCGTGGGGGTGCGGATCGGATCGACCACGATCACCCGGCCGGGAGACTCCGGCAGCCAGTCGTCATGGGCGTGCGGCGCCGAGGCCGAGGGGTTGGCGCCCCACACGACGATGCAGGCGGAATCGCGCGCGGTGCGAGGATCAAACCCGGTGACCGACGAGCCGTACATGTAGTCGAGCGCCACGTGGCCAGCCTTGTTGCAGACCGAGTCGGGGTCGACCTCGGTGGCGCCGAGGCGGCGGAAGAAGCGCTGCGGGAAGTTGTAGGCCAGGATCGAGCAGGTGCCGGTGTAGTGCGCGTTCAGGATCGTGTCGCCGCCCGGGCCGTCGGCGATCGCGACCAGCCGCTCGGCGATCTCGCCGATCGCGACCTGCCAGGAGACCGGCTCGAATCTCCCCTCCCCCTTGGGGCCGACGCGCCGCAGCGGTTGCGTCAGTCGCTGTTCGGCATCGAGCAGCACGCCGTTGTAGGCGATCGCGCACTTGCGGCACAGCTTGCCGCGGCTGACGGGGTGGGCCGGATCGCCGCGCACGTTGCGGATGCGGCCATCGCGAACGGTGACCAGCACGCCGCAGGCGTCGTAGCAGTCGCGGGGGCAGGTCGTGAGCACAGTCAGGTCGGTGATCGCTCTAGTGAAGCAGAACACGCGGCCAGGTGGCGGATCACAGCAGGTCGAGCGACGGCATCCCGGACCGGCCGTCGATGCACTGCTGGAGGTAGAGCGCCACACCGATGTCGCCCGTCCACAGCGAGTGGCGGCCAAACCCGTGGCGCTCGCGAGCCGCCTCGACCTGCTCAAGCGCATGCACACCGAATCGCCGCGCCCGCGCCAGCCAGCGTTCGTCCCCGAGCCGTTCGAACATCGCCAGGAGGGCGGCCCCGTTGCCGGCCGTGCCGTGGCAGAGCCCCGCGCCCTTGGCCAGCGGCCCGGCCCGCCACGTCAGCTCCCCGCCCGCGGAGAGCAGCGCCGAGAACGCCTTGTCGTCCGGCGCCATCCGGGCAAGCGAGGCGACCATGCCGGGTGCGCCGTGACACCACTGGGTGCGGATGCCGCCGTCGTCCAGCGGCTCCGAAGCCAGAGCCGGCCAGTTGGCGAGATCGCCGCCTCGCACGGCCAGCGCGGTCGCCGTCTCGACCGCGCGCCGGGCGAGCTCCGCCCGCCGCTCCGCGTCCAGCAGCCCCGCGTCCAGCGAGAGCGCGAGCACGTTTCCGGCGAAGCCATGCCCCGGACCGACGAACTGCAGCACCCGCCCGTACAGCCGCTGCGTCCAGAGGTGGCAGCCGTGCTCGTGCGACGGCAGCCAGCGTGACCAGAGCGTCTCGGCGCTTCGGCTCCATGCGTCCGCCCAGCGGGCGTCGCCGGTCGACTCGTACAGCGAGCGGGCGACCAGCATCGTGCCCGGCGAGCCCCACATCAGCTCGTTGGACCCGTTGTCTGAGTTGGCATCGATGGCCTGGAGCAGCAGGTGCGCCCGCCGCTCGTCGGGTGCCAGCTGCTGGGCGACCAGCAGGATGCCGGCCTCGCCGGGCCAGTAGCCGGGCACCACGCCCGGCCAGTCCGGATCGCTCAGGTACCTCGCGTGCAGGCGATCGGCCGCCTCCGCATGATCGCGGCCGAACCGGTGCAGCGCCCACAGGATCCCCGCCGCCCCCATGTAGACGCCCGTGCGCAGGGTGGTGCCGTCATCGTCCAGGTCGTCCGGATGCTGCGGCCAGAAGCCGTCCGCACCGCGTGACGACTCGGCGTCATCCAGGATCGCCTCGATCGCGTTGCGGGCGCGCGTCTCGTCCCACGGCGCCTCGGTCAGCGGCTCGTGGTTTGCCGGCGTGAAAAGGGCGCTCACCGTGCCACCGGCTGATGGCCGTGGTGGTCGTGGTCGGGCTCACCGCCGCGCACCGTCCGCCACGAGCGGATCGTGATGCGCAGGATCACGAACGTGATGCCGAGCCCGATCAGCGGGTCGCCCAAGTCGAACCCCAGCGCCACCACCGTCGCGCTCGCGACGACGGCCAGGCTGACGTAGGCATCGGCCCGGGCGTGGTCGCCGTCGGCGATCAGCGCCGGGCTGTCCAGCCGGCGGCCGGCTCGCGAACGGACGATCGCGGCCACCCAGTTCCCGGCGAATCCGACCACGCCGGCCAGGGCGAGCGCCCACAGGTGGTCGGGCGGAGTGGGGTCGAACAGGCGCCGCACGGACTCGACCGCAGCCACGCAGGCCGAAACCAGGATCGCCAGCACCACGGCCAGCCCGGCCCGGCGTTCGGCGACCGGCGATCGCATCGCGAACGCCACCGCCAGCGGCAGCGCGGTCAGGGCATCGCCCGCGTTGTGGATCATGTCGGCCAGCAGCGCGACCGACCCCGCCGCGACGAACACCACCGCCTGCGCCACCGCGGTCAGGCCGAGCACGCCCAGCGAGATCCCGACCGCGCGAACGCCCTCACGTGAGCGTTTGATCGAGCCGTGCACGAGGCCGTGGGAGTGACCGTGATGGTGTTCGTGCTGGCCGTGCTCGCTCATCGGTAGCGTTCCAATCTTTCCCCAAACCTGCCTTGCGATAGTGCCAGCCATCGAGCGGAGGAGTCCCTCGATAGCCACGAAGCAGACAACGTGGCTGCCTGTCGCAGCGCCGGACCCTGACCGACCGGCGCCACCCTCCCCGGCCGCCCGGTGGTTT
>JAWVDZ010000112.1:0-3081 GCA_033856955.1 Gaiellales bacterium | reverse complement strand
AGGCGGACGTGGTCGGCTCCCCGCGAGCCGAGCTCGGCCGGCTCGAGCACGACCTCCAGCCGTGCCGCGTCCATGCCCAGGTCTGCCAGCTCGGTTTCGACCGCGCGGGCGAAGCCCGCCGCGCCGGCCTCACGCGCGTCGTGCAGCTGAGAGGCGCATCTGTCCGCCGCAGCGAGGGCATCCTCCACCGCCCGCTCCCGTTCCGCGAGTAGGCGCCCTCCCTCGGACAGCAGATCGAGTGCCTGGCGAGCGTCGGCGGCCCTCTCGACGAGAGCTTCGATCCCGCCGCCGAAACGGCGTTCCAGGTCTGCGAACAGCTGCAGCCGCGACTCCACCCACTCCAGCCGCTGCGGCTCCGCCTCGAGCCCGTCCAGCTGGGCACGCAGCTCGATGCCCGACTCCTGGAGCCGCAGGAAGGCATCGCGCAGCTCGCCCGCCAGCTCCTCGAGCTCCGGCTGGTAGCGCTGCACGCCGGCCACCAGCTCCGCAGCCCGGGCGGCCATGGTGAGGGCGCCCTCGCCGTCATCGGGGTTGATCAGCGCCGCCGCGCCGCCGAGGCCGGCGGTCAGCTCGTCCAGGTGCCGGAGCCGTTCACGCTCCTGCTCCAGCCTGCCTCGCTCACCGTCGGCGACGGCCGCCTCCTCCATCCTCGCCGCCAGCTCCTCGAGCTCTCCTCGCCGCCGCTCCGCCTCGCCCGCATCGGCCCGCGCCCGCTCGAGCGCCGCGCGCGCCGCGCGAAGTGCCGACCACGCGGCCGCGGACTCCCGCCGCAGCTCGTCGTTGCCGACGGCGGCGTCCAGCAGGTCGAGCTGCGTCGCGGGCAGCGCCAGCCGTCGCGCCTCGTGCTGGGATGAGATCTCGAGCAGCAGCTCGCCGATCGCCTCGAGATCGCCGCGGGCGCAGCTTCGGCCCCACAGCATCGCGCGGCTGCGACCCGATCCCGAGATGCGCCGCGCCACCACCAGCGTCTCCTCGCCGTCGGGCCGAAGCGCGTTGACAGCCGCCGGCAGGTCGCCGTCGAAGAATCCCTCCGGCACCGCGAACTCGGCCTCGACGTAGGTCTCGGACGCGTGCGGGCCCACCATCCCGGCGGCGGGCGCCGCGCCCGCCAGCAGGCCGATCGCCTGCGCCAGCATCGTCTTGCCGGCTCCGGTCTCGCCGGTGAACACGTTCAGGCCGTCGGCCATTTCGAGCTCTGCGTGCTCGATCAGGGCGAGGTTCTCGATCTGGAGCCGCAGCAGCGTCACGCGCTGAACGTCTCGCGGTAGCGGCTGAAGAAAGAGCTGCCGGCGAGCCGCGCGAGGCGGGCTCGATCGTCCCCCAGCCGGACGTTGAAGCGGCCCCCCGGCAGCACCTCGCCCATCGCGTGCCCGTCACGGACGATCTGCAGCGGCACGTCGTCGGAGCGGTTGTGGATCTCGACCTGATGCCCGCGGCCGAGCACCATCGACCGCGCGTGCAGCGAGTGCGGCGAGGCGAACGAGAGCACGAATGCGTCCGTCCCCCAGGCCAGCACCGGGCCGCCGGCTGAGAGGTTGTAGGCGGTCGACCCGGTGGGCGTGGCGAGGATCGCGCCGTCGCAGCCGATATCGCCCATCGATGCGCCGTCGACGCACCACTCGAGGATCACCATCCGGCCCAGGACGCCGCTCGTAAGCACCACGTCGTTGACCGCCGTGAGCGTCGCCGCACCGTCCGTCCCGGTCAGGGTGGGCAGCTCCTCGACGTCGTACTCACCGGCGAATGCCCGCTCCAACCCGGGCTCCAGCTCCGCGCCCTCGATGCTGGTCAGGAAGCCGACGCGACCGAAGTTGACGCCCAGGCAGGCCGTCTCGGTTCCCAGGTAGCGTTGCAGCGCGCGCAGGGTGGTGCCGTCTCCGCCCAGCACGATCGCGATCTCCGGATCGCTGTCGTCGACCAGCGTCACGTCGCAGCGCGCGGCCACTGCCTGGAGGCGCGTGAGGGCGTCCCCGATCCGCTCGGGACGGCCGTGCATCACCACGGCCGCTCGCCGCACCTTGCGGCTAGGCACCGTCCCCGACTGCGTCCCTGATCTCTGCACTGACATCGGTCTCTCGCTCCTGACACGCCGGATGGCCGGGCGAGGCGAGGTACATGAGGTACTCGCGGTTGCCCGCCGGCCCCGGATGCGAAGAATCGCACACGCCGAGGATGGCGGCGCCCCGGCCGGTCACGAATTCGGCAAGGTCGTGCAACACCTGTGCACGGACGGCCGGATCGCGCACCACCCCGCCGTGCACCTGGGCGCGGCCGGCCTCGAACTGGGGCTTGACGAGCACCACGGCGCGCCAGATGGGATCGGCAGAGGCAATCGCCGGCGGCAGCACGAGCCGCAGCGAGATGAAGGCGACGTCGGCGGTGATCAGGCTGGGCGGAAACGGCAGCATCTCAGGCGTCAGCCGGCGGGCATTCAGACGCTCCAGCGAGTGGACGCGCGGATCTGCCCGCAGCCGTTCGTGCAGCTGGCCGCGGCCGACATCGACGGCGGCCACCTCGGCCGCTCCGTGCTGCAGCAGGCAGTCGGTGAAGCCTCCCGTGGAGGCGCCGAGATCGAGGCATCGCTCACCGGTCACGTCGATCCGCCAGCGCTCGATCGCCGTCTCGAGCTTGTCCCCGCCGCGGGATACGTAGCGGGCCGGGTGGACGACCTCGATCGCCGACCCGCCGGCGACCGGCGCGCCGGCCTTGTCCACCACGGCGCCGTCCACGGTCACACGCCCGGCCATCACGAGCGCCTGGGCGCGGCTGCGCGTCTCGGCCAGACCGCGCTCAACAAGGGCGACGTCGAGCCGGCTGCGATCACTGGTCGCCACCCGCCCAGCCTAGATCACACCTCCGTCACACATCTGCTCAACGCGTCAAGGCACCGCAACGGCCGACCACACGGCGACGGGGGGTCTGACCCCCAATTTTCGCGAATTACCGTGCTCTGAGGCCGGGAAATCGCGAATTCCAGAAGTGCGACGCCTCTTGACTGCTCGAATTCGTAGAAACTGCCGGTTTGAGAGTGTCAGGCCTTGCGGGTGGCGATCAGGTCGGTCAGCTCTGCGAGCTCTGCGG
>JAWVDZ010000111.1:0-2842 GCA_033856955.1 Gaiellales bacterium | reverse complement strand
TCTTTGGAGGGTTACCCCCATCGCAGACGTCGCTGCGGCGGCCGATAACACGGGTACACAACCACAACCACCGCTTCGGAGGACCTGATGGCAACCGCAATCTTCTTCACACTTTTCGCAATGGCGTGCATCCTGGCGCCGATCGCCGGCGCCGACTCGCGGCCCTTCGAGGCCCGCGCTCGCCGCTGGTGGCCCGGCTCCCCGCGCTAACCGGCTGACGCACCGCCGGCGGCCGGGCCAGGTACGCTTCCCGGCATGATCTACCTGATCGTGTTGGCGGTGCTGGTCGTGGCCGTACTGCTCTGGCTCATGCTCACCTACAACCGGCTGGTGCGGCTGCGCAACGAGGCGCAGCAGGGCTTCTCGGGCATCGACATCCAGCTCAAACGGCGAGCCGACCTGATCCCGAACCTGGTCGAGGCCGTGAAGGCCTACGCGGCCCACGAGAGCGGGCTGTTCGAGGACCTCGCCAAGGCGCGAGCGGACACGCTGACGGCGCAGGGCGTGGCCGGCGCCGCTGATGCCGCCGGCAAGACGAGCGCGGCTCTGGGCCGGCTGTTCGCGGTGGCCGAGGCCTACCCGCAGCTGCGCGCGAGCGAGAACTTCCAGCGCCTTCAGGAGGAGCTGACCGACACCGAGGACAAGATCGCGGCAGCCCGCCGCTACTACAACAACGTGGTGCAGAAGTTCAACACCTCGCAGCAGACGTTCCCGCCCAGCCTGGTGGCCGGCATGTTCGGCTTCGGCCCGCGTGAGTTCTTCCGCATCGAGGACGACGGCGACCGGGCGCCGGTCGCAGTCAGCCTCTGACGTGACGCTCCAGCAACAGATCCGCGCCAACCGCTGGCGGACGCTCGTGGTGCTGCTCGGCTTCGGGCTGCTGATCGCCGTCTTCGTGCTCGTGATCGCGGCCGCCTATCAGCCGGGCGTGGCGGGCTTCGTCGGCATCATCGCGATCGTGTACGGCGTGTTCTCGTGGTTTGCGTCCGGGCGCATGATCGCCGCCGCGTCGGGTGCCCACAAGGTCGCGAAGGCCGATCAGCCGGAGCTCTACCGCACGCTCGAGAACGTGGCCATCGCCGCCGGCATGGCGCGCACACCCGACGTGTACATGATCGACGATCCGGCACCGAACGCGTTTGCCGCCGGGCGCGATCCCGAGCACGCCTATGTGGCCGTGACGACCGGCCTCGTGAAGCTGATGGACCAGCGCGAGCTGGCCGGGGTGCTGGCACACGAGCTGTCCCACATCCGAAATCGCGACGTGCGGCTGATGAGTCTGGCCGCCGTGCTGGTGGGCGTGATCGCACTGGCGTCCGACCTGCTGATGCGGATCACGATCTTCGGCGGATCGAGCAACGATCGCGAGGGCGGTCTGGGAGCGATCGGAATCGTGGTCGGAATCGTGGCCGCGATCCTGGCCCCGATCGGCGCCTCGCTGCTGCAGATGTCGCTCAGCCGCCGCCGCGAGTACCTGGCCGACGCATCGGCGGTCGAGATCACCGGAGACGCCGAGGGTCTGGCACGGGCGCTGGCGGCCCTGCGCGCCGACACCCAGCCGCTTCGCACCGTGACCAGGGCGACGGCGCACCTCTACATCGAGTCGCCGCTGCGCGACCACAAGGGGCTCCGCTCGAGCCTGGGCGGGCTGTTCGACACCCACCCGCCGCTGGACGATCGGATCGAGCGGCTGGAGGAGATGGGCGGCTTCACGCTCCAGCTCGGCCCCGATCCCGCAGCAGACCGCCGGTAAACGAGCGGCCCGCCCGCGCACGCGACGCACCGTCGCCTGCCGGCGAGGTCTGACCCCATTCGCGGCGCAAAATCGCGAATCTCGTACCGATTCGGCATTTCGAATCCGGATTACCGCAATTTGCGGCCGAGCGATTGCGGTAACTCGCAAAAAAGCGGGGTCAGACCCCCCGATGTTGTTGCGGGAGCGTGACCGGATCGTTGCGGCAGTGGCCTACGCCGCAGGCGCCTTCTCGGCGTGGCCGCCGAACTGATTCCGCATCGCCGACAGCAGCTTGTTCGAGTAGTCGCCCTCGTTTCGCGAGCTGAAGCGCTCGAACAGCGAGGCGGTGAGGACGTAGGCGGGGATGCCCTCCTCGACCGCGGCCAGCGCCGTCCAGCGGCCCTCGCCGGAATCGGACACGCGCCCGGAGAACCCCTCCAGCTGCGGATCCTCGAGCAACGCCGTCGCCGTCAGGTCGAGCAGCCACGACGCGACCACGCTGCCCCGCCGCCACACCTCGGCCACCTCGGAGGTGTCGATCTGATACCGGTAGAACTCCGGATTCGACAGCGGCGCCGTCTCGGCGTCGGCGGCATGGTCGCGCAGGCCGACGTCGGCGTTTCGGATGATGTCGAGGCCCTCGGCGTAGGCCGCCATGATGCCGTACTCGATGCCGTGGTGCACCATCTTGAGGAAGTGGCCGGCGCCGTTGGGGCCGCAGTGCAGGTAGCCGTTCTCGGCAGCGCTGGCGTTGGCAGCGGTGCGGCCCGGGGTGCGCGGCGCCGCATCGACCCCGGGCGCGATTGTCGAGAAGATCGGGTCGAGGTGGGCAACGACCTCGTCCTCGCCGCCGATCATCAGGCAGAAGCCGCGCTCCAGACCGAACACGCCACCGGACGTGCCGACGTCCACGTAGTGGATCCCCTTCTCGGACAGCTGCTTGGCCTTGGCGATGTCATCGCGGTAGTAGCTGTTGCCGCCGTCGATGATGATGTCCCCCGGCTCCATCAGCTCTGCCACCTGATCGACGACCCGCCCGGTGATCGCCGCCGGCACCATCACCCAGGCGACCCGCGGCTGTTCCAGCTTGGCGACGAAATCCGCCAG
>JAWVDZ010000110.1:0-6954 GCA_033856955.1 Gaiellales bacterium | reverse complement strand
CACGAACGCGACGACCCCAGCGACACCAGCCGTCGTCAGAAGCCTGCGAAGCATGATCTTCCCCCTTTGGTAGATGAGTGGAGCCGGCCGACGCTACCACACCCACCCCGGGAACCGGTCAAGCCCGGTACGGCGGCACGTCAGATGGCGACCGAGCGCCGGCGGGACTGGAGCCCTCGCCCAGTCCGCTCGGCCGGGTCAGCGAGGATCCCCTTTGTCACGCTCGGGTGGGACCAACCTCAGGTCGGCGCGGTTTCCAGAGGCGAGCGATGCCCTCAGCCGAGCGCGCGCCTTCGCGAGTGCGACGTTGAACTCATGCTTGAACTCGGAGGCGTTCCGCGGAGCGTCGAACACGCTGGCGACGTTCCCATGCCCGGGAACACCGAAACACCACCCTGCGCCGCCGCGCCCACCTTTTGACCGTGGAGAGGGCTGGTCTAACTACGCGTCCCGAAAGACAGTCAGCCGACGCGTTCGAAGACCCGCCGCCACGTCAATCGGTCTCCGAGCGTCAGTGTGGTACCACTGACGCGGAATGGGCGGGTCGGATCGGCGGTTAGCATCTCCGGCATCGAACTGGCCACCACCTGGTGTTGAACGACCCCGAGGACGACGCCGTTCTGCTCCGAAACCTCGGATATCGCGAACCGTCCAAAGTAGGCGTCAAACCGGCTTCCGTCGGCCTCGCTTATCTGCATTGAGAGGCACCCCGTCGGGTGGTATATGGCGAGGCCGATCGGCTCACTGCCGTACGTCTCATGCCAGTCGTGGTCGATTGACTCCCGATCGTCGTACGACGTCAGGCGCCACGCGCCGTGGAGCTGGGGGCCGAGTTCCACGTGCCGAGTATACGACCCGGATGCGAGCGGGACGATCGGCTGACGGGGCGTTCGGGTGGGCCGCTGTCCCGGCCGGTTGCGGTGCGCGCGCCCGCTGGAGCCATGCTCCCCGATAATCGGCGAGCCTGACCGGCACTGCTGGCACATCATCGACGTCATCCGGTTGGTGGCGAACGCCGGCCAGGCCGAGCCGGGCGCGGGCAACCGGCGACAGCCCGAGCTGCTCCGCCAGCATCTGAAACTCACGCCACGCCGCGCGCTCAGCCGCGAGAAGGGGGTGCGGCAAGCGCTGCTCCCAGGAGGCGCCGTCGCGACCCCTCCGCTCCTGACCGGCTCCCGGGTGCGGTGCCGGTTTTGGCTCTGTGTCTAGGCTCCTCGGGCAGGACTCGAACCTGCAACCCTCCGGTTAACAGCCGGATGCTCTACCATTGAGCTACCGAGGATCGGCTCGCGCAGTCTACCAGCGCCCTCCGGCTGATAATCGGCTGGAACGCCCGCCGGTGGAGCAAATAAGCTCAATCGATCAGGTGCCGCAGGTCGGCATGCTCGCCGGCTGAGGCGAGGCGGCGCAGGGTACGCGTCTCGATCTGCCTCACGCGCTCGCGGGTGACGCCGAACCGACGGCCGACCTCCTCCAGCGTGTGCGGCTGTCCGCCGCCCAGGCCGTAGCGGAGCTCCAGGATCGTGCGTTCGCGGTAGGGAAGCTGCGCAATCAGATCAGCAACACGGCTGTCGCGTTGTACCTCGGCCATGTCGTCACCAGGGCGCAGCTGGCGCTCGTCCTCGATCAGCTCACCGAGCTCGGTCGAGTCCTCTCCAACCGGCGCCGCCAGGGACACCGGCTCCTGCGAGACGCGCCGCAGATGCTCGATCTTCTCGGGCTTCAGCTCCATCGCCTCTGCCAGCTCCTCGACCGTGGGCGCGCGGTGCAGCTTCTGCGTCAGCTGGCGCTCGATCCGGGACATGCGGTTGATCGTGTCCACCACCTGGGCGGGCACCCGGATCGTGCGGCCCTGATCGGCCAGCGCGCGCGTCACCGACTGGCGGATCCACCACGTGGCGTAGGTCGAGAAGCGGTGGCCCAGGCGCCAGTCATAGCGCTCCACGGCCTTCATCAGGCCGAGGTTGCCCTCCTGGATCAGGTCGAGGAACGAGAGGCCGCGGCCGGAGTAGCGGCGCGCTACCGAGACGACCAGCCTCAGGTTGGACTCGATCAAGCGCCGGCGGGCGCGATGGTCTCCATGCTCGAGGCTCTTGGCCAGCGACACTTCCTCGGCCGCCGTCAGCAGGGGAACCCGGGAGATCTCGCGCAGGTAGAGGCCGACCGTGTCCTCGGTCGGTCCGGGCGACGCCTCGAGCGAGAGCTCGAGATCGTCCTCCTCCGGCTCGGCGGGATCTCCGAGCGGCTCGGGCGCGTACTCCGACATCAAGATGGGGCCAACTATCTGTGGGACATCTAGCGAGACCGGATGGTCTCCAGGATCGTCAGCCGCAGCTCCTGCAGCTCCTGCAAACGCTGCTGCTGACTCAGAGAGAAGTCGGCGTTTTGCTGCAGAGCCTTTAGCTCGTCCTCCGTCTGTCGCAGGCGGAGCTTCCAGTAGAGCTCCTGCAAGACCGCCTGCGACGTAGCCTCCTGTGAGGCCAGAGCGGTCAGCTCGGCGATCATCGGTGCCCAACGGGGTTCCTCCTCTGAAGCCAGATCGCCGGAGAGCCGCCGGCGAACAACCGTCGCAGCCTCCCAGCGGGACGGTTCTGGGAAGTGTGCCACATCCAAAGAACAAAGCAAGTCGAGCCCCGACTCAGGGAACGCCAGGCAAAGGCCGAGGAACAGCCTCTCGTCGCGCTCGCGCGGTGAGAGGCGCACCTTGCGGGCCGGCGCGGGATCGCCGCCGTTGGTGCGCGGAGGGCCGGACGTGAGGCGCGCCGTGAGGTCGTCCGACAGCTCCAGGCGGTCGGCGACCACGCTGACGAGGTCGTCGCGTTCCACCGACGGCGGGGCGGCCGACAGCAGCGCGCGTGAGCTCTCGTACCGCTCGTCGCGACTGCCCGCGGCGTCCAGCGCGCGCCGGATGCGATAGGTCAGGTACCCCGCCGCCTCGGCCACGGCCTGCTCCATCGCGGCCGGGTCGTCGGCCGCCACGTCGGCCGGATCCCGGCCGCCGGGAAGCGTCACAACCCGCACCGAAAGGCCCTTTGCGAGCGCCATCTCCATCCCTCTCAACGATGCCTCCTGTCCTGCGGCGTCGGCGTCGAACGCGAGGTAAACGGCCGGACACAGCCGCCGAAGCTCGTTCACCTGGGCCTCCGTGAGCGCCGTGCCCATCGACGCGACGGCGCGATCGATGCCCGCCTGGTGGAGCATGATCACGTCCGTATACCCCTCCACCACGATGGCAAACCCAGCCTGCGCGATCGAGCGGCGGGCGAGGTCGAGTCCATACAGGATGTCGCTCTTGCGAAACGCCGGGCCGTCCGAGGTGTTGAGATACTTGGGCGGCCGGCCACCCGGCATCTGCCGCGCCCCGAACCCCCGCACACGGCCGCGGGCGTCGCACAATGGGAAGATCACCCGGTCACGGAACCGGTCACCTCCGCGCGCCGTGAGTCCGGCCTGATCGAGCTCGACCGCCGTGAATCCCTTGCTCAACGCCGCCCGCCGCACGCGGTCAGGCGCCGCAGGCGCGAAGCCGATCCGGAACCGGTCGGCGCTCTCACGGCTGATGCCGCGCTCGGCCAGGTATGTGCGCGCCGGCTCAGCCTCGGCCGCATCCCACAGAAAGCGCTGGTAGAACGTCGCCGCCGTGTCCAGCAGCTGCAACAGGCGGTCACGCTGGGCACGGCGGCGGTCGGCCTCGGGCGAGCTCTGCTCGTACTCGAGCTCGACGCCGTAGCGGTCAGCCAGCCACTCCACCGCGGCCGAGAAGTCGAGCGCTTCCGTCTCGGTCACGAATCCGATCGCATCGCCGCCCACGCCACAGCCGAAGCAGTGGTAGACCTTCTTCACCGGGTCGACCCAGAACGAGGCCGTGCGCTCCTCGTGGAACGGACACCGACCGCGCCACTCCGCGCCGGAGCGCTTCATCTGCGTGCGACCGGAGACGAGGTCGATCATGTCGACGGCCTCCTTCACAGCCTCGACGCTCTCTTGACGGATTCGCGTCATCGAGGTGCGAGCAGCTCGTCGTACGCGCGCATGCAGTAGCCGTCGGTCATGCCGGCAACCCAGTCGGTGGCGCGGGTGACCGCGTCGTCGTCCGGCCGGCCCGGCAGCTCGTCACCGCTTGGGATGTGGTGCTCGAGCAGCGCCTCCACCATCTCCCCCGCACGCACCGTCTCACGCCGAGCGATCGGACCCAGATACACGTGCTCGAACATGTACGCGCGCAGCTCGAGCAGCGCGGCCGCGAACGGCGGCGACTGCCGCACCTCGCCGGCCACCTCCGAGCTCTCCACCAGATCGTGCACCAGGGCGTCGATCCGCTCTGAGGCGGAGCGGCCCAGCAGCGACACCGGCCCGTCCGGGAGCGCCGGTTCGTCCAGCATGCCGGCCCGAAGCGCATCGTCGATGTCGTGGTTGACGTAGGCGAAGCGGTCGACCAGTCGCACCACCCCGCCCTCGAACGTGGCCGGCGGGTTGGGGCCGGTGTGGTTCAGGATCGCGTCGCGAACCTCGTGGGTGAGGTTCAGGCCGCGGCCGTCGTGCTCGATCACGTCCACGATCCGCAGCGAGTGCTGGTTATGAAAGAAGCGGCGGCCGTGGTCGCGCTGGAGCACCCGGTCGAGCGCGGCCTCGCCGGTGTGCCCGAACGGCGCGTGGCCGAGGTCGTGGCCCAGCGCCGCCGCCTCGGCCAGGTCCTCGTTCAGGCGCAGAGCGCGGGCGACCCCGCGGGCGATGCCGGTCACCTCCAGCGTGTGCGTGAGGCGGGTGCGGAAGTGGTCGCCCTGCGGCGCGATGAAGACCTGCGTCTTCTGCTTCAGGCGGCGGAAGGACTTGCTGTGGACGATCCGGTCGCGGTCACGCTGGAACGGCGTGCGCAGCGAGCAGTCCTCATCGTCGGGCTCCGGCCGCCCGCGCGTCTCGTAGGAGCGCACCGCGAGCGGCGACAGCGTGGCTGCCTCGATCTCCGATATGCGAGCGGCGAAGCGCTCGGCGACGGGTCCGGATGGGTGCGGCATGAAGAGGCAGTCTAATCTCAGCCGCTGTCACGGAATGCTGGCGGCGGGCTGTCAGATGATCACGGGCACGGTTCCGCCGTCGGCGCTCCAGGCCGCGCCGGTCACGTACGACGAGCGCGGTGAGCAGAGGAAGGCGATCACGGCCGCGATCTCCGCCGGCTCCGCCATTCGCCCCAGCGGCCTGCCGGCTCCCACCGCGCGCAGCACCTCGTCGCGGCTGCGATCTGACTCGCCGGACGTCTGGTCAGCCAGCCCGCCGGGGTCGAGCCAGGCGGGCGAGAGCGTCGGACCCGGGCAGACGGCGTTGCAGCGGATGCCGTCGGCGGCGTGGACGTCCGCCACCAGCCGAGAGAGCGACAGCACGGCCGCCTTGGTGATCGAGTACTCAGGCATCCCCGCGCTGGGCCGCTTTCCCGACGTCGACGCGACGTTGACGACGGCGGCCGCCTGGGACTCCCGCAGTGCCGGCAGTGCTGCGCGGATGCAGCGCACGTAGCTCATCACGTTCGTGTCCCAGGCCGACTGCCAGACCTCGTCCGTCGTGTCGGCGAACTGACCGATGCGGGCGATACCGATGTTGTTGACCAGCACGTCGAGCCCGCCCAGCACGTCCAGCGCCTGCTCGACGGCACGCTCGCAGCCCTCCGCCGTCGCCAGGTCGGCCGCCACGGCGGCGACGCCGATCGACGCGGCCGCCTGCTCGGGGTGGCGCGACGCGATCATCACGCGGGCGCCGTCGGCCGCCAGCAGCTCCGCGGTCGCCAGGCCGATGCCGGCGCTGCCTCCGGTCACCAGCACGCGCAGGTCGGTCATGCCCATGTCCATCGTGGGCGGGATCATATGATGGCGCGATGATTCGCGTGTTCGTTGCCCGCCACGGCGAGACCGAGTGGAACCGCGAGGGCCGCTGGCAGGGACAGGGCGGGCCGGGCCTGAACGAGACCGGCCGTATCCAGGCGCGTGCACTGGCGATGCGGCTCTCCGCGCTGCACGTCGACGCGCTGTACTCGAGCGATCTCGCACGGGCGCGCGAGACGGCTGAGATCGTGGCCACCGCGACCGGCCTCGAGCCGGTGTTCGATCCCGGCCTGCGCGAGGTGGACGTCGGAGATTGGCGCGGCCTCACCCGCGACCAGGTCAGCCGGCGCGACCCGGCTGGCTACCGGCGATGGCTCGGCGGCGAGGCGGGATGGAACGGCGGCGAGACGTACGCCGAGATGCACGCGCGGGTGGTGGCCACGGTCGAGCGGCTGGTCGCCGCGAGCGCGGTCGGCCGGATCGCGGTCATCTCACACGGCGGCGCCGTGCGCGCGCTGGCCGCCAACGCGGTGGGACTGCCCAAGCACGAACGGCTGCGGATCGAGGGCGCACGCAACTGCAGCCTGACCACGCTCAGCTACGACCACGGCGACGCACGGCTGGTGGGCTACAACGACGACGGGCACCTGCCTCCCGCTCCCATCTGACCCGCTCAGCCGTTGCCGGGCTCGTCCTCGTCCAGCAGCCCCCGCGGCGGCCAGTCGTCCTGAGCGTCGCAGCGGCCGCTGCAATGAAGGCTGGCGACGTTCTGCAGCGGCACCAGGATGTGCCCGTTCAGCTCGACGTGCGGGACGTCCTCGATGTAGCAGTAGGCGGTCAGCACGCCGTCCTGGTACTCGCCGCCGAACAGCGCCAACTCGACGGCTTCCCCCTTGTACTTGGACGTGTAGTCCTCCACCGCGGCTCACCCTAGCAGAGGCGCCTCGCCTGGGGTGGACTTGGGGGGTTGGCCTCCTTGGGGGTGCAGTCGCTCGGCGGCGTGTGGTGACTTCGGGGTTGCGGCACGGGGGTGCCAGACTTTGAGGGCCTCAGGAGTTGGTGGCTGCGGTGGGTGGTGCTGAGTCTGGCACCGCTGGCCGAGAGCGGCTACTGCGGCGTTAACCTGGAAGAGCCGCCCCCG
>JAWVDZ010000109.1:0-2671 GCA_033856955.1 Gaiellales bacterium | reverse complement strand
GCTGACCAGGGCCGGCACCGCACGGGCTCGCGCGCTGATGCGGGCGCGGGAGCGGGCGATCGGCGAGCTGCTGGCCGGCCTGGCGCCGGCGCAGGTGGCTACGCTCGGGATGGTTTCCGAACAGGTGCTGGCCGCGGCTGCGCGCGAGCATCCGGCGCCGGGGCGGCTGTGCCGCTACTGCGACGAGGGTGCCTGTGACCTCAGCCGCTGTCCGGTCGAGATGGCCGAGCCGGGAGCGGCGTGATGGCGATCGAACTGGTGGCCGTGCCATCGGGGCTGGGGCTGGCGCCGCGCGGCGTCGAACTCGCCCCCGCGGTGCTGCGCGACGCCGGGCTGGCAAACCGGCTGGGCGTACGCCGCGTGCACACCGTGCCGTGCCCGGCGCCGAGGCCCGAGCGCGACGCCCAGACCGGACTGCTGAACCCCGAGGGGCTGGTGGTGATGGCCACGCGGCTGGCCGACACGGTGGCGGAGGTGCTTGGCGGCGGCGGCTTCCCGGTCGTGCTGGGCGGCGACTGCAGCATCCTGCTGGGGCCGATGCTGGCGCTTCGCCGGCGCGGTCGCTTCGGCCTGCTGCACGTGGACGGCCACGCCGACTTCTGGCATCCCAGCCAGGAGGATCTGGGCGAGGCGGCGTCGCTCGATCTGGCGCTGGTGACCGGCCGCGGCCCGGCCTTGATCACGGACATGGAGGGCCTGGCGCCGCTGGTGCGAGACGAGGACGTTGCCCAGCTCGGCTACCGCTCGGCCGAGAACGACCGCTACCTGGACGAGCACGTGCGCGACTCCGCGATCACCGTGCACGACCTGGGCGACGTGCGGCGGGACGGCATCGAGCTCAGCACGGCAGCCGCGCTGGCGGTGGTGGCGCGGCTCGAGCTGGCCGGCTTCTGGCTGCACCTGGATGTCGACGTGCTGGACGACCGGCTGATGCCGGCGGTCGACTACCGCGAGCCGAGCGGGCTGACCTGGCAGGAGGCCGAGCACGTGCTGGCGTCCGCGGCCGCCAGCGGGCGGATGGTGGGAATGCAGGTGACGATCTACAACCCGGCGCTGGACGATCACGACGCGCCGCTGGCTGAGCGGATCGTCGACTTGCTCGGCGCCGGGTTGGGCGTCAGAGTGGCTGCGTGACGACGGAGCATTGGGACGTGATCGTGTGCGGCGGCGGCACCGCGGGACCGGTGGTGGCGGCGCGGCTGGTGGAGGCCGGGCGGCGGGTGCTGCTGCTCGAGGCCGGACCCGACTACGGGCCGTTCGAGGGCGGTGGGTGGCCGCCCGAGCTAGTCGACTCGACCACCATCCCAAAGACCCACGACTGGGGCTACACCTCCGGCGACGAGCTGCCTGGGCGGGCGCTGCCGTACGAGCGGGCGCGGGTGATCGGCGGCTGCTCGGCCCATAACGGCTGCACCGTCAGCTGGGGCCACCGCGCCGACGCCGAGGGCTGGAAGCTGCCGGGCTGGTCGGCCGGCGAGCTGCTGCCGCTGTTCGAGGAGGCGTCGCGGCGGATGCGGATGCGCCGGTTCGCAGACGCGGAGCTGTCACCGTTTCACCGCGCCTTCATCGCAGCCGGCGCCAGGTTGGGGCTGCCCGAGGTGGACGACCTGGACACCCTGGACGGCGTGGCCGGCGTCAGCGCCGAGCCGTCCAACTCGCCCGACGGCATGCGCTGGAACGCGGCCTTCGCGTACCTCGATCCGGTGCGCCCGAGCCCGCTGCTCGAGATCCGCGACCGCTCGATCGTCGACCGGGTGCTGGTCGAGGCCGGTCGGGCGGTGGGTGTGCGCGCGATCGGGCGGGAGGGCGCGTTCGAGGTGCGAGCTGATCAGGTGGTGCTGACCGCGGGCGCATACGGCACGCCGGCGGTGCTGCTTCGCTCCGGCATCGGCCCGGCCGGCGAGCTGCGCGCACTCGGGATCGAGGTCGTGGCCGACAACCCCGGCGTGGGCGCGAACCTGCATGACCACCCATCCTTCGAGCTGATCTACGAGCGCACGCAGGAGCTCGACCGGCGTGACGCCGAGTTCGTCGCCGGCGGCCAGACGGTGCCCGACGAGCAGGGCTTCGCGAAGGTGGCCTCATCGCTCTGCCGGGACGCCCCGTTCGATCTGCACCTGTTCTCGGAGATGCTGACGGAGCGCCGCCCGGGCATCTTTGTGGCCTGCCTGACGCCGCGTTCGCGGGGCCGGGTGACGCTGACCAGCGCCGACCCCGAGGCTCCGCCTCGGCTCGACCACGGATTCTTGAGCGATGCCGAGGGCCACGACCTGGCGGTGCTGGTGGAGGGCGCGGCGCTGGCGCGCGAGTTCGCCCGCCAGCCGGAGCTGGCGGCACTGCTCGGCGCGGAGGTGGAGCCCGGCCCCGGGGTCGACCTGGCCGCCGCGATCCGCCGCGGCGTGATCCACTGCTGGCATCCGGTGGGCACCTGTGCGATGGGGATCGCCTGCGACGAGCGGGGACGTGTGCACGGCGTCGAGCG
Source organism: Gaiellales bacterium (assembly GCA_033856955.1). GTDB lineage: Bacteria > Actinomycetota > Thermoleophilia > Gaiellales > JAICJC01 > JAICYJ01. Next base: position 189 of record JAWVDZ010000109.1, on the reverse strand, counting down.
GCTGGCGGTGGCTGATGCGTCGCTGTTTCCGCAGACCGTGAGGGCAACCACGAACGTGCCGACGGTGGTGGTGGCGGCGCGGGTGGCGGCTGGTTTGGATGGCCCAGCCTGAGCGGTGGCGGGCCCGATATGCTCCGCCGCGATGGCAGTCGAAGCGGGCGGGACGGCGACGTGGTCGGGCCGGGGGAG
>JAWVDZ010000108.1:0-2513 GCA_033856955.1 Gaiellales bacterium | reverse complement strand
CGCCACCCCCGGGGCCTCCCCTCCGAGCGCGAGGAAGTGCTCGGCGATCACCCTGCCCAGGTTCCGCGCGCCCAGGACGAGCAGGTGCGGCATCAGGAGCCCGCGGGCGGCGGCTCGTCCGCCGGGGGCGGAACGGCCGGCGGCGCGGCGGCCGGCGGCTCGGGGGCCGCGGCGGGGCCGGTGGCGGCAACCGACGGCGGCGTGGAGAAGTCGACCCGCACCGGCTCGCGGTCGCCCGGGTCCTCGATCTCGAAGTACTCCCGCGGCGTGAACCCGCCCATGCCGGCGATGATCGAGTTCGGGAACACCTGGATGCTGCTGTTGTACGACTGCACGTTGCCGTTGTAGATGCGGCGGGCGGCCGAGATCTGGTCCTCCGTGTTGGTCAGCTCGTTCTGGAGCTGCTGGAAGTTCTCGGTCGCGCGCAGCTGCGGGTATGCCTCGGCCACGGCGAACAGCCTGCCCAGCGCCTGAGAGAGCATGCCCTCGGCAGCTCCCACGGCGGCCGGGCCGCTGGCGCCCATCGCGCGGGCGCGGGCATCGGTGACGGCCTGGAACGTCTCACGCTCGTGGGCCGCGTATCCCTTCACGCTCTCGACCAGGTTGGGGATCAGGTCGTGACGGCGCTTGAGCTGCACGTCGATGCCGCTCCAGGCCTCGTCGACCTTGTTGCGGCTGCGGATCATGCCGTTGTAGACGGCGATCACGAACACGATCAGCAGGATCACGATCACCGCGATGACGATCAGGGCGACGCCCATTGTGAAGCTCCTTGTTCGCTCGCCGCGGTTGTCGTCGGCGAGACGACCGGGATGATAGTCACCGGCGCGCCGCGAGGCGAGCCTACGCGCGGTGGAGCAGGCCCTCGGCCAGCACCCGGCCGGCGATCCTGGCGGCCTGGCCGACCAGCATGTCGTACTCATCGCCGTCCGAGAGCGGAACGGTGCTGCGGACGACCAGTGTGCCCATCTGGTATTCGACGATCGGGGCCAGCGAGCCGAGGTCGATCCACCAGACGATCGTCTCGGGATCGAACAGCCGAAGCAGCGCATCGCGGTCGCCGTCCCGCCCAGCCACCAGCCGGTGATCGCGCTGGAACTCGATCGACTCGAGCTCCACCTCGTGCTCGTCGCCGGGACCGATGGGAAGGTTGCGCCCGTGTCGCGGCAGCACGCGGAAGTGCGGAAAGCCCGCGGCCAGCGCGGCCTGGACGATGGTCGTATCGACCGTCACCTGGTCGCGTCCGCTGCCGACCGTGTATGTGAACGCGAACAGCGCCCCTCCCCGTTCCCCCACCGGCACCGCGAAGCAGGGCCCGGCCCGGCCGTTGTCGGCGGCGAGCGTCGGTGTCGATCCGTCCGGCTCGGGAACGGGGACGTAGCCGTTCTGCGCGGCCCACGTCTCGAGCGCGTTCTCGCGATCCTCGCGGCCCTGCAACCGCAGGTAGCCGCGGTAGGCGGCGAACCCGGCAAAGGCCAGCGGGATCAGCAGCTGCGGTACCGGAAACGGGGTCATCAGCCCCCGTATCGGCCGTTTGCCGCCTGATCTGGAGGGCCTCGCTATACACTCTCGCCGCAATGGCCTTCAAGGATCTGCGCGACTGGATCGACCACCTGCGTCGCGAGGGCGAGCTGCACGAGGTGGCGGCCGAGGTCGATCCCCACCTCGAGATCAGCGAGATCACCGATCGCGTGACCAGGGCGGGCGGCCCGGCGCTGCTGTTCCGAAACGTCAAGGGCAGCACGATGCCGCTCTTGATCAACCAGTTCGGCACCCAGCGGCGGATGTGCATGGCCTTCGGCGTCGAGTCGCTGGACGACCTCGGCGCTCGCATCCAGGGCGTGCTCGAGATGACCCCCCCGGAGGGCATCGGCGACAAGATCCGCGCGCTCGGCAAGCTCAAGTCGCTGGCCGACTCGCGCCCCAAGACCGTACGCAGCGGCCCCTGCCAGGAGATCGTGCTCGAGCCGCCCGACCTCGATCGGCTGCCGATCATGACCTGCTGGCCGCTCGACGGCGGCCCGTTCATCACGCTGCCGGCCGTGATCACCAAGGACCCCCGCACCGGGATGCGCAACGTCGGCATGTACCGGATCCAGAAGTTCGACTCGACCACCACCGCCATGCACTGGCAGATCCACAAGGACGCCGCCGCTGACTGGCGCGGGATGGGCGAGCGGATGGACGTCGCGGTGGCGCTCGGTCTCGACCCGATCACCGCCTACACGGCCTCGGCGCCGCTCCCGAAGCACATCGACGAGTTCATGCTGGCCGGCTTCCTACGTGGGGAGCCGGTCGAGCTGGTCAAGGCAAGGACGGTCGACCTGGAGGTGCCGGCGCGGGCCGAGATCGTGATCGAGGGCTACATCGCCAAGGGCGAGCTGGCCGACGAGGGGCCGTTCGGCGACCACACCGGCTACTACACGGGGGTCGAGCCGTTCCCCGTCTTCACGGTGACGGCGATGACGATGCGGCGTGACGCGATCTACCCGTCGATCGTCGTCGGCAAGCCG
>JAWVDZ010000107.1:0-2666 GCA_033856955.1 Gaiellales bacterium | reverse complement strand
CGCCCGCATCGCCCAGGGGCGCTCCGCCGCCGCACCGTCGGCGCCGATCGGCGCCGGGGTGGCGGGCTTCGACTACCGGCGGCTGCGCGCACACGAGTACCTGCTGGCCTGCGCGCCGCTGGTGTGGACGCGCCAGCCCGACCTGCTGCAGGCGCTTCGACTGGCCCGCCACGCCGTTGGCGATCCCGGCAACCGCGGGCTGGAGGCGGCCTGTGAGATGATCGATCTGGCGGCGCTCTGCTGGGCGCAGGAGCTCGAGCAGGGCAGCCGCCGCGAGATCCTGTCGCTGTCCTGGACGACCTTTCGACTGCTCGAGTTCGCCGACGCTCTCATCCTCTGCTCATGACCGACGCCATCGACCTCACCGGCCTGCCGTTCATCGACGCCCACATGCACCCGCCGTATCGGACGCAGGCGGCCGACCTCGACGCCTACCGCTGGCCCTGGTACGAGGGGGATCGAAACGACACCGCCCTGGCCGCCGAGACGGCCGCCTACCGCTGGGGCATCCGTGAGCTGGCGCGCGACCTCGGCTGTGAGTCCGACGAGCAGACCGTGTTCGAGATCGTCCGCAGCCGCGACCCCGCCGAGTGGCTGGCCGAACTCGTCGCGCGCGACGGCGTGGTCGGGTTGGTGCCCGACATGGGATACCCGCCTCCCGAAGAGACGCTCTCGCCGACCGAGATCGCCGCCGCCGGGGTGGGTGTGGCGCCGCTGCTTCGGATCGAGCAGCGAAGCGGCGTGCTGGCCGCGGAGTGCGATCGTTTCGATGAGTTCGTCGACCGTTTCGACGCCGAGCTGGCGGGCGCGCGGGCGGCGGGCTACCTGGGCCTGAAGAGCGTGCTGGCCTACCGCAGCGGCCTCGCCGCCGAGCCGGCCACAGCCGCCGACGCGGAGGCCGCCTTCGATCGCAGCCGGGCCGGCGCCGACGGCTCCGGGCCGCTGTTTCTGACCGGGAAGCCGCTGCTCGACTTCCTGTTCGAGCGGGCGCTGGTGGTCGCCCGGCGGGAGGACATGGCGATGCAGCTGCACACCGGCTACGGCGACCGCGACCTCGACCTGCCGCTCTCGAACCCGTGGCTGCTGCGGGCGCTGCTGGAGCGAAGCGAGACGGCGCGGGCGGTGCCGCTGGTGCTGCTGCACGGCTCGTTCCCCTATACCGGCGAGGCCGCCGTGCTGGCCGCGATCTACCCCAACGTCTACTTCGACGTTGCGACCTGCGTGCCGCCCTTCACCGAGGCGATCCAGCTGCAGGTCTGGCGGACGGCGCTCGCCATGGTGCCGCTGTCGCGGATCCACGCCTCCACCGACGCGGCCGGGCTGTCCGAGCAGATCGCGCTGGGCGCGCGCCAAGCGCGGCGCACGCTCGGCATCGCGCTGGCCGAGCTGGTCGAGATCGGAGCACTGAGCGGCAAGGAGGCGGAGCGGGTGGCGGCCGATGTGCTGGCGGGCACGGCGCGGCGACTGTACTTCGGGGAGTAGCACCCGGCGCGTCGGCTCTGGGGTCGCGTGACCCCTCCCCGCTTCACGACCGCCCGCTTCAGCGCCACCCACCCCCCAGCAGCTCCCGCACCTCCTCCACGCCGGTCCGCCACATCTCCAGCACCTCCTCGTCGGGGCGCTGGTAGCGGCCGCCGTAGGAGCCGTCGCCGAGCAGCTCGCGCACGCGGGCGGGGTCGCGGGCGCGCAGCCGGTCGGCCGGCACCAGCGGCTTTCGCTCCGGCAGCTCGACGCCCTCCAGCCGCGTCCAGGGCAGGTTCTCCATCCAGTTCGCGTGCGCGCCCTCGGGATCGATCCTCTGCACCACCTGCCAGGTGCGCGGGCCGCGCCACCAGTCGTGCCACACCACCTGGCCGTGCGGATTCGCCGCCATCCACTCCGGCGCGAGAGCGGCGGCGGGCGAGTTGCCGCCGTGGCCGTTGACGAGCAGGAACCGCCTGAAACCCTGGCCGTGCAGCGAGTCGAGCAGGTCGCCGATCAGCCGCAGGTAGGTGGTCGCGCGCAGGCTGGGACTGCCGGGGTAGGCCGCGAAGTACGGCGCCAGGCCGACCGGCATCGCCGGCAGCACCGGCACGCCCAGCGGTTCCGCCGCCTCAAGCGCGATCCGCTCCGCCAGGATCGCGTCCGTGCCGAGCGAGAGATAGCCGTGCTGCTCGGTCGAGCCGAGCGGCAGAACGACGCGATCGTCCGACTCCAGGTACCGCTCGATCTGCATCCAGTTGCAGTCATGTATCCTCATCGCTCACGCTCCTCGTAGGCAGCCGCCACCGACAAGAGCAGCGACTCGGCGTCGCGGGCGGCGGCCAGCTGCAGGCCGACCGGCAGATGCCCCTCGACGACGCCGCATGGAACCGACACGGCCGGCATCCCGGACAGGTTGTAGGGACAGGTGAACCTCGCCTCGACCTCGCCTTCGGGCGCGCCGAACCGGGGATCCTCGGCCGGGGCGGGGTAGGCCACCGTGGGCCCGATCAGCACGTCCACCCGCTCCAGGATCCGGTCGAAGCCTTCGGCCACGCGGCGCATCTGGCCGCGGGCCGCGTGGTAGACGGCCTCGTCGATCGCCGCGCCCAGCTCGAGCAGCACGCGCGTGCCCTCGCCGTAGCCGTCGCCCTCGCGCTCGAGCAGCTCGCGGTGCACGGCGTGCGCCTCGTACAGCACCACCG
>JAWVDZ010000106.1:0-3889 GCA_033856955.1 Gaiellales bacterium | reverse complement strand
ACCTCGATGTCGCCGCTCATCCAGCCGAAATCGTTGGGCTTCACTTGCTGCGACGCCCAGGCAGCCCACGCGACCGAGAAGGCGGCGGAAAGCCAAAGCACCCACCACCGGCGGACCGCGATCCCCAGCGCCGCGCTCCAGAACGGCAGTCCCCAGATCAGGACGTCACCATGCCTCACGCCGTCCAGGATACCGGCGCCGGGCCGACCGGCACGAATACACTTCCGTCATGGCAGCGCGCACCATGTTCGAGAAGGTCTGGGCCGATCACGCGATCGGGGACGACCTGCTGTATATCGACCTCCACCTCGTCCACGAGGTGACCAGTGCACAGGCGTTCGAGGGGCTTCGCCTGGCCGGCCGCGGGCTGCGCCGGCCGGACCGCACACTGGCCACGGCCGACCACAACGTGCCCACCGGTCCCGGCCAGCCCGACGAGCTGTCCCAGGCCCAGCTGGCCGCGCTGAAGCGGAACTGCGACGAGTTCGGGGTGCCGCTGTACGCGCTTGGCCACGCCCGCCAGGGCATCGTGCATGTGATCGGACCGGAGCTGGGAGTAACCCAGCCCGGCATGACGATCGTCTGCGGCGACTCGCACACCTCCACCCACGGCGCCTTCGGAGCGCTCGCCTTCGGCATCGGCACGAGCGAGGTCGAGCACGTCCTGGCCACCCAGACGCTCGCCCAGCGGCGCCCCAAGACGATGCTGATCTCCTACCGGGGAGCGCTCGGGCTGGGCTGCACCGCGAAGGATCTGATCCTGGGCACGATCGCCCAGATCGGGACCGACGGGGCGAGCGGCCACGTGATCGAGTACGCCGGGGGCGCGATCCGCGCACTCTCGATGGAGGCGCGGATGACGGTGGCGAACATGTCGATCGAGGCCGGCGCCCGGGCCGGCATGATCGCGCCTGATGAGACAACGTTCGCGTACATGCGGGCACGGCCGGGCGTGCCGGTCGACTTCGACGCGGCCACCGAGCGCTGGCGGGCGCTGACCAGCGACGAGGGCGCTGACTACGACCGGACGGTCGAGGTGGACGTGCCGGCGCTGCCGCCACAGGTCTCGTGGGGCACCAACCCCGGACAGGTGGTGCCGATCACGGGTGCCGTGCCGGACCCGCGCGACGAGTCGGACGAGCGCGCGCTGGCCTACATGGACCTGCGCGCCGGCACGCCGATGCAGGAGATCGCGATCGACCGCGTCTTCCTCGGCTCCTGCACCAACGGTCGGATCGAGGATCTGCGCGCCGCGGCGGAGGTCGTGCGCGGGCGCCGCGTGGCCGCGAACGTGCAGGCGATGGTTGTTCCCGGCTCCGCGCACGTTAAAGCTCAAGCTGAGAGTGAGGGTTTGGACGAAACGTTCCGCGCCGCCGGCTTCGACTGGCGGGGCGCCGGCTGCTCGATGTGCCTGGGCATGAACCCCGACATCCTGGCGCCCGGTGAGCGTTGCGCCTCGACCTCGAACCGCAACTACGAGGGCCGGCAGGGGCGCGGAGGCCGCACGCACCTGCTCTCCCCCGCGATGGCCGCAGCGGCTGCCATCACCGGCCGGCTGACGGACGTCCGAGAGCTGGTGGGATCGTGAAGCCGGTGCGGATCGTCTCCGGCGCCGTGGCGGCGCTCGACCGCACCAATGTCGACACCGACCAGATCGTGCCCAAGCAGTTCCTGAAGCGGATCGAGCGCAGCGGCTTTGGCGAGTACCTGTTCTGGGACTGGTTCCGGGAGCCGGGATTTCCGCTCAACCGGATCGAGTTTCACGGCGCCCCGATTCTCGTCGCAGGCCGCAACTTCGGCTCCGGCAGCTCGCGTGAGCACGCCGCGTGGGCATTGCAGGACTACGGCTACGAGGCGATCGTGGCGCCCAGCTTCTCGGACATCTTCCGCTCAAACTGCACCAAGATCGGCCTGCTGCCGGTCGAGCTGCCGGAGGATGCCGTGCGCGAGCTGATCGATCGCGCGCCGGACGCGGCCACGGTCGACCTCGAGCGGCTGACCGTGACGCTGCCTTCGGGCCGCGAGGTGCCGTTCGAGATCGACGCCGACGCGCGCGAGCGGCTGCTGAACGGCTGGGACGAGATCGCGCTGACCGAGAAGCGGTTCGGGGAGATCGAGCGCTACGAAGCCGAGCGCGAGCGCGACGGCCCGAATACGCTCGCGATCTGAGATAACTCCGTTCGGTGTCTGGCAACGGCCGGAAGGCCGGTGCCTGGCACCACCGAGCCGCGACTGACGACAGCCTGCGCACATGCGCGTCGCCTTGGCGCGGGCCGACCTTTGCTGCTTGCTCGATCGCGCCAGGCACCGCTTCGCGTTGCCAGGCACGGTGAGTTCTCGAGTCGCGACCGCGCTCAGTGCCAGTAATATCGCGCCGATGGTGATCGGTGTCCCCTCCGAGCACGGCCAGATAGAGCGCCGCGTGGCGTTGACGCCTGACGCGGTCACGCGGCTGACCGCGAGCGGCGTCGATGTGCTCGTGCAGTCCGGCGCCGGCGATGCCGCGGCGTTGCCGAACGAGGCATACGTCGAGGCCGGCGCCGCAATCGCGGCGGACGGCAAGGCCCTGCTTGCCGACGCCGACCTGCTGGTGATGGTGACGCGGCCGCGCGAGGATGAGGTGCCGGCGCTGCGCGGCGGAACGGCGCTGGTCGGCATGCTGCAGCCGCTGATCCACGGCGAGCTGGTCGAGCGGCTGGCCGCCGCCAACGTCACCGCGTTCAGCCTGGACGCGATCCCGCGCATCACGCGGTCGCAGTCGATGGACACGCTGTCGTCTCAGGCAACGGTGTCCGGCTACAAGGCGGTGCTGATCGCCGCGGACCACCTGCCCAAGTTCTTCCCGATGCTGATGACGGCCGCCGGCACCGTCGCCCCGGCCAAGGTGTTCGTGCTCGGTGCCGGCGTCGCCGGCCTGCAGGCGATCGCCACCGCTCGCCGCTTGGGCGCCGTCGTCTCGGCGTTCGACACGCGGCCGGTCGTGCGCGAGCAGGTCGAGAGCCTCGGCGCCGCCTTCGTCGAGCTGGCGCTGGACGTCGAGGAGGGCGAGGACGCGCGCGGCTACGCCCGCGAGCTGAGCGAGGCGCAGTACGTCCAGCAGCAGGAGCTGGTCGCCCGCACGGTCGCCGACTCCGACGTGGTCATCACCACCGCCCTGATCCCGGGCCGCCCGGCGCCACGGCTGGTGACGGCCGAGGGCGTGGCCGCGATGCGGCCCGGCTCGGTGATCGTCGATCTGGCCGCGGAGACCGGCGGCAACTGCGAGCTGACCGAGCCCGGGGAGGTGGTCGTGCGCGAGGGCGTGACGATCGTGGGCACGCTCAACCTGCCCTCCACGATGCCGCTTCACGCCAGCCAGATGTACGCCCGCAACATCACCAACCTGCTCGGCCTGATCATCAAGGACGGGCGGCTGGAGCTCGACTTCGAGGACGAGATCGTCGCCGACGCCTGCATCACGCACGAGGGCAAGGTCGTCTCCAAGCTGCTGACCGGAGCGTTCGCGTGACCCACGAGCTGGTTCTCCAGATCACGGTGCTGGTGCTGGCCGCGTTCGTCGGCTTCGAGGTGATCTCGAAGGTTCCCACCACGCTCCACACGCCGCTGATGTCGGGTACCAACGCGATCCACGGCATCGTGATCGTGGGCGCGATCATCGTCGTCGGATCGACGGACTCGCTGCTGATCGAGGTGCTGGGCACGATCGCGATCGCCTTCGGCGCCATCAACGTGGTCGGCGGCTTCCTGGTCACCGACCGGATGTTGAACATGTTCAAGCAGCGGCCGGGAGAGAAACGCGACGATGGATAGGCGCCAGGCCTTCGACCTCGCATACCTGGCCTGTGCGGCGCTGTTCATCTTCGGCCTGATGCAGCTCGCCTCGCCGCGC
>JAWVDZ010000105.1:0-5664 GCA_033856955.1 Gaiellales bacterium | reverse complement strand
GCCGCCACCTGCGGTCGCTCCAGCTCCCGCCAGTGCCAGCCGCTGAACACGGCGATCGCCGCCAGCACGGCCAGGCGCTCAGGCATGCCCGGCACTCCTCGCGATTGCCGCCGAGAGCACGGCCTTGACGTCATCGTCGGCCCGCAGCCGCGCCACCGAGGCGCCGGCGCGTGCCAGCTGCAGCGACGCCGCGTCGGCGGGGCCCGGCATCCGCTCGACGCCGGCGAAGCTGGGTGCGTCCACCCACACCACGGCCACGTCGCGGCGAGCCGACCGAAGCGCGAGCAGCCGCGACGCGAGGGCCGGCGTGAGCGATGCCGTGACCACGTACAGGCGGGCGGCGTCGATCGCCTCGGCGGCACCGGTGGCGCCCAGCGCATCGCGCACCAGCGTCGTCAGCGGTCGCTCGGCATCGGCCCGGACGGCCGCCAGCGCCGCCAGCGCCGTGCCCCACTCGCCACCACCGGCCTGAATCCGGATCCGGCGCATCGTCTGCTGGTGGAGCACCAGCGAGCAGCGCTGGCCGCGCTCGACCATCCTGTTCAGCAGCGACGCGGCCGCTCGCACCTGAGCGTCGAAGCTGCTGTGCCCGGGTGCGCCGACGTTGCCGCTGCGGTCGCAGTCGAGCAGCACGGCGGACTCGTCGCGGGGCATGTCGGTCAGCTCCTTGACCATCAGCCGCCGGCGCTTGGCGGTCGAGCGCCAGTGCACGCGGCGCAGGCTCTCGCCCTGCTGGAACTCCCTGATCGAGTGCAGGTCGTAGCCGGCGGTGCGGTGCAGCAGCGCCCGGCCGGCGTCACCGCCTGCGCTGCCGGAGTCGTCGAACACTCCGTCCAGGGTGACCACGCGGGGGTAGACCAGCAGCGTGTCGATCCGGTCCATCGTCGATCTGGCTTCGGCCAGGCCGAGTGGGTCGTCCATCACCAGTTCTGCCGCCTCCAGCCGGTAGCGGCCGCGCGGCGCCGGGTCGAGCGCGTAGCGGCCACGCAGCGAGTGCCCGCGGCGGCGCAGCGGCACCTCCCGCACGCCCAGGTCGCCGACCCGCTCGGCCATCCGTGCGCGCGAGGGAAGCGGCCCGCCGGCGGCCCGCACCTCGACCTCGACGGCCACCCGTCCACCCTCGACCAGCTCGCGATGGCCGGTGCGGCGCCGAAGCTCCGTCGGCCGGGCGAAGATCCGCACCCACAGCCATGCCAGCACCGGTAGCGCCATCAGCCCGATTGCCACCGGGTACATGGCCGCCGTGCCGAACGCCCACGATGCCAGGTAGAGGCCGGCGGCGAGAGCGAACGTCCCCTTGCCGCGGCTGGTCAGCATTAGACGGGGACCGGCGTGCGCTCGAGCGCGTCGCGGATCACCTCGGTCGGATCCATGCCCCCGCTGCGCGCATCCGCCGCCATGATCACGCGGTGCGACAGCACGTCCACGGCCACGTCCTTGATGTCGGCCGGGATCACGTACTCGCGACCACGAAGCGCCGCGTGCGCCTTCGCCACCCGCATCACGGCGATGCCGGCACGCGGGCTGGCGCCGAGCGCGAGCCGCGCGTCGCCGCGCGTATGGCGAAGCAGCGCCACCACATAGCGGTTGAGGCTCTCCTCGACGTAGATGCTCTTGACAGCCGCGATCGCCGCCTCAAGATCTGCGGCCGACGTCACCGGGCTCAGGTCCTCGAGCGGCTCTGACCCGGCGTGCTGCGCGAGCATCCGAGCCTCCTCGGCGATGGCGGGGTAGCCGAGGTGCAGCCGCATCGCGAACCGGTCGAGCTGCGCCTCGGGCAGCGGAAACGTGCCCTCGTACTCGATCGGGTTCTGGGTCGCGATCACCATGAACGGCCGCGCCAGCCGGTGGGTCGCGCCGTCGATCGTGACCTGCACCTCCTGCATGCACTCCAGCAGCGCCGACTGCGTCTTGGGGCTGGCGCGGTTGATCTCGTCCACCAGCACGAGGTTCGCGAACACCGGCCCGGGCCGGAACTCGAACTCGTTCGCCTGCAGGTTGAAGACGTTCACGCCCGTGATGTCGGACGGCAGCAGATCCGGCGTCGCCTGGATGCGGGCGAACTCGCAGTCCAGCGAGCGCGCCATCGACTTGGCCAGCATCGTCTTGCCCACCCCGGGAAAGTCCTCCAGGATGATGTGACCCTCGCAGAGCAGCGCCAGCACGCAGCGCTCGAGCAGTCCCTCCGGGGCCTGGATCACCCGCGCCACGTTCTCGATCACCCGGCGGGCGGTGTCGCCGGCGCCTGCGATCGCTTCCGACTGGGCGGCGTCCTTCAGTTCGTGTGCTTCCACAGGATGTCCTCTCGTCAAACCGTCGTATGCTGCTCTACGGCTGCGGTGGCCGATTGGTTCCCGACGGCGTCCCAGATGGCCGAAGCGCAGGCCTCCTTGGAGCGCCGGGAGACAGTGCTCTCCCCCTTTGACGTCACGAGCACGATTTCGTTGTGATCGCTGTCGAAACCGATATCCCCGCGACCGATGTCATTCATCACGATCATGTCCGCCCGTTTGCGCTCCAGCTTTGCGCGCGCGCGCTCGACGGCGCCGTCCCCGTGCTCGGCCGCGAAGCCGATCAGCATCTGGCCATCGCGCCGCGTCCGGCCGAGCTCGGCCAGGATGTCCACGGTCGGCTCCAGCTCGAGCAGCCACGGCTCGTCATCCTTGACGCGCTTGCCGGCGACCGCGTCGACCGGCCGGTAGTCGGCGACCGCGGCCGCCATCACGATCACGTCGGCGGTCGCGGCCTCGGCCAGCGTCGCGCGATGCAACTCGTCCGCCGACTCCGCGTGCAACGTCCGCATCGGCGCGCTCGGCGCGGCGCCGCCGGCGGCCAGGATCAGCGTCACCTGGGCGCCCCTGCGGGCGGCCTCGTCGGCGACCGCGACGCCCATCTTGCCGCTGGAGCGATTGCCGAGGAAGCGCACCGCATCCAGCGGCTCGCGGGTTCCTCCGGCCGTGACCAGCACTCGGCGTCCCTCCAGCCTTCGCCCCGCATCGAGACGCCGCTCGATCCGCTCGGAGATCTCGGCGGGCTCGGTCATCCGGCCCAGGCCGTGCTCGCCCTCCGCCATCTCGCCGCGTTCCGGGCCGATCAGCTCCACACCTCGGTCGCGCAGCGTCTGGACGTTGCTGACGGTTGCGGCCGCCGCCCACATTCGCGGGTTCATCGCGGGCGCGACCAGCAGCGGCCCGGTGAACGCGAGCGCCGACTGGGCGAGCACGGTCGGCGCCTCGCCGTGGGCGAGCACCGCGATCGTGTTGGCCGAGGCGGGTGCGATGCAGCACAGCTCGGCCGCCGCCGACGCCTCGAGGTGCGGAAACACCTCGGCGCTGCGCTCGGTCAGCACCGGCCGCCGGGAGAGGGCGGCGAACGTCGTCTCACCCACGAACCGCTCCGCGGCGGGGGTCAGCATCACCTGAACGTCGTGCCCGGCTCGCACGAGCAGCCTCACGAGCTCGCAGCTCTTGTACGCCGCGACTCCTCCGCTCACCCCCAGCAGGATCATGTCTGGAAGTGTACGGCCGGCGCCCGAGCGGCCGCCACGAACGCGGCGATCACGGGGTGCGGCCGGCCAGGCGGCGAGGACAGCTCGGGCTGGTAGAGCGTCGCCAGCCAGAACGGCCCGGCCTCCATCTCGACCGCGCGCAGCTCCCCTTCTCCGTCGACGGCGCAGGCTCGCAGCGGGCCCCCCTCGAGCAGGTGCCGGAAGCCAGGGGCAAGGCCATAGGAGCAGTGGTAGCGCTCGCGGTGCTCCCCCTCGCCGTAGATGCCGGCCAGCATCGTCTCCGGCAGGGGCTGGATCTTCCCCTCGGCACCGACCAGCGAGCAGGCCAGAGGCTCGATCACGAGCAGTTCCGCATCGGGCGATGACTCCGCATGCTCGGCGCCGGACAGGCCGGCCACGTTTCGGGCGTACTCGATCAGCGCATGCTGGAAGCCTCCGCAGCTCCCCAGGAAGGTGACGCCCCGCTCACGCGCGAAGCGGATCATCTCCAGCGCCGCGTCCATGTCGTGATACGGACTGCCGGGAACGCACCAGATGCCGTCCAGCCCCGCAGCCTGCTCGATCGAAGACGGCTGCGAGGTTGCCAGCCAGTGGTGTCGCGCGCCCAGCTCGGAGAGCACCCTCGGTATCTCGCGGTGTGCGGCGACCCCCGGATCAGGGTCGCCGATCAGCCCGATCCTGGGCTCGCTCAGGCGTTCTTGTCCGATGTCGAGACCTTGAGCTTTCCTTCGGCGATCTCTTCGAGCGCCATCGTCAGGAAGTTCTTCGATCGCGACTCGATCAGCGGAGGAGCGAAGCCCTCGAAGCTGCCCTCGCCCAACTGGTGGTGATAGTCGTTGATCTGCCGCGCGCGCTTGGCGGCCGCGATCACCAGGGCGTACTTGCTGTCCACGTGCTCGAGCAGGACATCGATCTTGGGGTGGATCATTCGGTCTCCTCGCTGAGCGCCGAACGGATCAGCTCGGTGAGCTGGGATGCGGCGCGGTCTACGTCGTCGTTCACGATCACGTGCTGAAAGTCGTCTCGGGCCTGTAGCTCGTCGTTGGCGATCCTCAACCGGTTTGCGATCTCCTCGGCGGTGTTCGCGTCGCGCGCGATCAGCCGCTGCTCGAGGTCGCCCATGTCCGGCGGGGCGATGAACACCAGCACCGCATCCGGCACCTGCCGTTCGATCTCACGAGCTCCCGGCACGTCGATCTCGAGCACGACGCTCGAGCCGTTCGCCAGTCGCCGGTCGACCTCGCTGCGCAGTGTGCCGTACCGATGCCCGGCGAATTCTACATGCTCCAGAAATTCACCCTCCCGCACACCCTGCTCGAACTGCTCCGGCGAGAGGAACCAGTACTCCCGTCCATCCCGTTCGCCGGGGCGGCGGGCGCGGGTGGTGGCCGACGTGGCGACCTCCAGCTCGGGCAGCTGCTCGCGCGCTCGCGCGATCAGCGTGCCCTTGCCGACGCCGGAGGGTCCGGAGATCACGAACAGTCGCCCGCTCACGCCGCGGTCGCCGGGGTCAGGAGTTGAACAGCTCGACCAGCTCGCCGCGCTGCCGCTCGGACAGCCCGCCGATGGTCTTGGCCTGCGAGATCCGGCACTGGGTCAGCAGGCGCCCGGCGCGCACGCGGCCGAGCCGCGGAACGGCCAGCAGCATGTCGTAGACCTTCGCCGTCAGCACGTAGTCGGGCGGATCCAGCAGGATCCGGTCGAAGCTGGTCTGGCCCGACTTGAGCTCCCGCTTCAGCTGCGCCCGCTGCACCCGGATCCGGTTCGCACGGTCGAGCGCGTCGAGTCTCTGGTCGAGAGAACGGGAGGGGGCTTGCGTCAGGAGCGTCGGCATCTTGCTCGGCGATAATACCACGCCGGACGGGTCGCGCAAGGCGGTATAAACGGCCAAAATAGGCCAAAATATCACTGATTGACATCAACCTCAAGTCGAGCCTTATGGTGGTCAGGATGTGCCAGTCCGATTATGTCGCCAAGAGTGCAAACGTCTCGATCGGCCAGCAGTCGGGCAAGCTCGGCGAGCAACCGCGACGGCAGGCCGGGATCGCGGAAGAGCGCGGTCCCCACGCCCACCACCGACGCTCCGGCGGCCAGGAACTCGAGGCAATCCTGTGCGGATGCGACCCCGCCCATGCCGATCACCGGCAGCCCGGTGG
>JAWVDZ010000104.1:0-6594 GCA_033856955.1 Gaiellales bacterium | reverse complement strand
CAGCCCGACGATCTCGTCCTGCATCACCAGGTGGCGGATGTAGGCGCGCGAGAAGTCGCCGCAGGCCGGGCAGCGGCAGCCCTCCACCAGCGGCAGCGGATCGCGTGAGTAGCGCGCATTTCGCAGGTTGATCCGCCCGTCGGCCGTCAGCGCAACGCCGGTACGGCCGAACCGCGTGGGCAGGACGCAGTCGAACATGTCCACGCCCCGCTCGATCACGTCCAGCAGCCCCTCGGGGTCGCCGATGCCCATGAAGTAGCGGGGCCGGTCGTCCGGCAGCATCGCCGTCGTGGCGGCAACGGTGGCCAGCATCGCGCCCCGCTCCTCACCCACCGAGAGCCCGCCGATCGCGTAGCCGTCG
This sequence comes from Gaiellales bacterium, assembly GCA_033856955.1. Taxonomy (GTDB): domain Bacteria; phylum Actinomycetota; class Thermoleophilia; order Gaiellales; family JAICJC01; genus JAICYJ01. Next base: position 6,233 of record JAWVDZ010000104.1, on the reverse strand, counting down.
AAGCCGGTGGCGATGATCTCACCGGCGCTTCGCTCACGCATTCGCATGTCGGTGGCGCCCTGGACGATGCCGAACACGAGCTGGCCGGGAGCGGGCTCGGCGGCACGGCTGCGTTGCGCCCACAGCGAGGTGCGCCGGACGGCCTGCTCGAGCTGTTCCGGCGTCACGTCCGCCCGTGTGCACTCGTCGAACGCCATCGCGATGTCCGACCCCAGCTCGCGCTGAACCGCCATCGCCAGCTCAGGCGTGAACCGGTGCCGGGAGCCGTCGTAGACCGATTGGAAGGTCACCCCCTCGTCGTCCACCCGGTCGGCGGTGTGGCGCAGCGAGAACACCTGGAAGCCTCCCGAGTCGGTCAGGATCGGCCCGTCCCAGGCCATGAACCGGTGCAGCCCGCCCAGCTCGCCGATCAGCTCCGCCCCCGGCCGGAAGTAGAGGTGATAGGTGTTTCCCAACACGATCGTGGCCCCCAGCGCGCTCAGCTCGCCGGGCAGCACGGCCTTGACGCTGGCCTTGGTGCCGACCGGCATGAACACCGGCGTTTCGACCGCGCCGTGGGCCGTCTCGAGCACGCCCGCGCGGGCCGCCCCGTCGCGCGCGACGACCTCAAACCGGCCAGGCGTCACAGGATCAGGCACGCGTCGCCGAAGCTGTAGAAGCGGTATCGCTCGGACACAGCAGTACGGTACAGGGCACGGGTGCGCTCGACCCCTGCGAATGCCATCACCATCGCGAGCAGCGTCGAGCGTGGCAGATGGAAGTTCGTGATCAGCGCGCCGGTGGCGCGGAACTCGTGCCCGGGTGTGATCAGCAGCCGCGTCCGGCCCTCGAGCGGGCCGCGCGGATCTCCGAACACCGTCTCCAGCACGCGCACCGAGGTGGTGCCGACGGCGACCACTCGACGCCTCTCGGCCAGCGCCCGCCCGATCAGCTCGGCGCTCGACTCCGGCACGGCGTAGTGCTCGGAGTGGATGTGGTGCTGCTCGACGATCTCCGTCGTGAGCGGTCGGAAGGTGTCCAGGCCGACGTCCAGGGTGACCGGCGCGATCTGGTGGCGGCGGCCCGCCTCCGCCCACAGCTCGGGCGTGAAGTGCAGTCCGGCCGTGGGCGCCGCCGCAGAGCCGGGTCGGCCGGCGTACACCGTCTGGTAGCGCGATGGGTCGGAGAGCGGCTCGGTGATGTAGGGCGGAAGCGGCATCCGTCCGACCAGGTCGAGCATCTCGTCCAGCGGCCGCGGCGCCTCTGGCCGGACCAGCACCCGCCCCTCCCCCAGCCGCTCGTGGATCGTCAGCCGAAGCTCCCCCGCCGACACCGTCTCGCCGTCGCGCAGCCGCCGGTAGGGACGAACGAGCGCCAGCCAAAGGCCGTCCTGGTGCGGCTCGAGCAGCAGCACCTCCGCGGCGCCGCCGGTCTCGCGCTGCGCGAGCACCCTGGCCGGTCGCACCCGCGTGCGGTTGACGACCAGCAGGTCGTCCTCGCGCAGCTCGTCGAGCAGCTCGGCGAACAGGCGGTGGCGGACCGCGCCGGTCGCCCGTTCGCACACCAGCAGCCGCGAGCTGTCGCGCGGCTCGGCGGCGTGCTGGGCGATCAGCTCAGGCGGCAGGCGGAAATCGAGCTCGTCTGCGTGCATGGCACCCGGTAGCGGATTCCGTCGACCGACAGCACGCCGCCCCGCACCACCCAGCTGTCGCCCTGCTTGACCGCGGAGACGCGGATGTGACCGGTGCGCCAGCTGCCGTTGACGTCGAAGCTGATGTTGGCGCTGCCGCCCGACCCGCCGTCCGAGATCGGGCCGGTGACGGCCAGCCCGAAGCCCATCACCACTCCGAGCTGGCGGCGGGTGGTGGGATCTGACCGCACGAACGCGGCCGCCGACTGGAAGGCCGGTCCCTTCGAGACGGCTTCGACGATGGTCAGGCTGATCGCGCCGGCCACGATCAGCAGGCTGGCGGCGACGGCGATCAGGATCGCCCACTGGCGGTGTCGGCGGATCAGGCTCACTCCGGGCAGAGTCTGCCACGATTGTGGTTCAGGTGGTCGCGAAGCGATCAGTGGCCGCGATCAACGCGCTTCGCACGGCCGCGTTGCCGGGCGAGTGGCCGGCCTGGTCGATCACGATCAGCTGGGAGCCTGGCCAGGCGCGATGCAGCGCCCAAGCCGACCTCAGCGGCGACTGGAAGTCGAACCTGCCCTGGATCAGAACGCCGGGGATCGCGGCCAGCGCGCTCGCTCCGCGCAGCAGGCTGCCGTCGTCGATCCAGAGGTCGTGGTGGACGTAGTGCGTGACCAGGCGGGCGAAGCCGAGCGCGAAGACGGGGTCGGTGTAGCGCTCCGCGAGTCCCGGTTTTGGCGGCCAGTCCGGGGTGGCCGACTCCCACAGGCACCACGCCTCGGCCGCGCGCCGGCAGACGTCCGGGTCGGGATCTGTCAGCAGGCGGAGGTAGGCGGCGACCGGATCGCCGCCGCGGTCATGGTCGGGCAGCGCATCGATCAGCCGCTGCCACTCGGCCGGGAAGAATGCACCCACACCTCCGCGGAAGAGCCAATCGGTCTCGCTTCGGCGGCCTGTGGCGATGCCCCACAGCACCATCTCGGTGACGCGCTCCGGATGGCGCTCGGCGTAGGCGAGCGCGAGCTCCGATCCGAACGATCCGCCCCACACCAGCCATGCCTCGATCCCGAGCTGCTCGCGCAGCGCCTCGATGTCGGCGATCAGATGGTCGGTCGTGTTGTGTTCTAGGGCGGCGGCGTCGAGCCCCGCGTGCGGCGTGCTCCGCCCGCAGCCGCGCTGGTCGAACAGCACGATCCGATAGGCCGCGGGATCGAACAGCCGCCGGTGCCACGGCGTGCAGCCGGATCCGGGGCCGCCATGCAGCACCAGCGCGGGCTTGCCGTCGGGATCGCCGCACGTCTCCCAGTACACCCGGTGACCATCGTCCGCCTCCAACATGCCGTGGGCGTACGGCTCGATCTCCGGGTACGGCTCGGCCACGCTCAGAACAGACGTGGGTCGCGTGCCGGCGCCGGCAGACCGAGGTGAGCGTAGGCGGTGGGCGTGATCACGCGGCCGCGCGGCGTGCGCTGGAGCAGGCCGAGCTGGAGCAGGTAGGGCTCGTAGACGTCCTCGAGCGTATCGGCCTCCTCACCGATCGCCACCGCCAGTGTGGAGAGGCCGACCGGGCCGCCCGAGAACGTCTCGGCCACATGGCGCAGGATCTCTCGGTCGATCCGCTCCAGGCCGAGTTCGTCGACCTCGAACAGCTCCAGCGCCTGCGAGGCGATCTCGTGGCTGATCTCGCCCTGATGGCGCACCTGAGCGAAGTCGCGCACGCGGCGCAGGATCCGGTTGGCGACCCGCGGTGTGCCGCGGGAGCGGCGCCCAATCTCGCGGCACCCTCCGTCGTCGATCGCCACACCCAGGATGCGGGCGGAGCGATGCACGATCTGCTCGATCTCATCGGGCTGGTAGTGGTCGAGCCGGTGGGTGATGCCGAACCGGTCGCGAAGCGGCGTGGTCAGCAACCCGGTGCGGGTGGTGGCGCCGACCAGCGTGAAGGGTGCGAGGTCGAGGCGCAGCGAGTGGGCGCCCGGTCCCTGCCCGATCACGATATCGATGCAGCCGTCCTCCATCGCCGGGTAGAGCAGCTCCTCGATCGCCCGGTTGAGGCGGTGGATCTCGTCGATGAACAGCACGTCGTCTGGCTCGAGTGCGGTCAGGATCGCGGCCATGTCGGCCTTGCGGTCGATCGCGGGGCCCGACATCACGCGCAGCACCGAGCCCATCTCGTGGGCGATGATGCCGGCCAGAGAGGTCTTGCCCAGGCCGGGCGGGCCGGCCAGCAGGACGTGTTCGCAGGGCTCGTTACGCGCGCGGGCCGCGGCCAGGAAGATCGAGAGCTGCTCCTTGACCGCCTCCTGCCCGACGAACTCGGACAGCTTGCGCGGCCGCAGCGTCTGGTCGAACTCGTCCTCGCCCTCGGCCAGGATGGGGTCGGGGATGCGGTCGGCGGGGGCGCTCATGCCCGCGCCCCACCCGCCAGCGCCATCCGCACGCGCTCAGCAACCGGCAGCTCGGCCTCGATGCCGCGCAGCGCGGCCTCCGCCTCGGCCACGGACATGCCCAGGCCGACCAGCGCCTCGCGGGCGGCAGTGTGGTCGTCGGCGATCACCGGCTCGGCTGCCGTGTCCGGCGCGGAGGGCAGAGATCCAACCTTGTCCTTGAGGTCGATCACGACCCGCTCGGCGGTCTTCATGCCGATGCCGCTGATGCTCGTGAACAGGGCGTGGTCGGCGGTGGCAATGGCGCGCCGGATCTGGTCGGGCGCGTAGCCCGAGACGATTGCCAGCGCCGCCTTCGGACCGACGCCGCTGACGCCGAGCAGCAGCTCGAACAGCGCCCGCTCGGCCGAGTTGGCGAAGCCGAACAGGGTCATCGCGTCCTCGCGCACGTGCAGGTGGGTGACCAGCGTCACCTCCTCGCCGTCGGGAATCGCCAGCCTGATCGCGGACGAGGTGGCGGCGAGCAGGTAGCCGACGCCACCCACGTCGAGCACGATTCGGCCCTCGCCGCGCTCGATTGCGCGTCCCCGAAGCATCGCGATCATCGTGCCGCCGCCTCGACGAGCCGCCGGCCGCGGCTGCGGACGGCGTGGCAGATCGCCACCGCCAGCGCGTCGGCGGCATGGTCGGATGCCTCGCTCAGGTCGGTGGACAGCATCGCCCCCACCATCCGCCGCACCTGCTGCTTGTCGGCGCGCCCGTAGCCGCAGACGGCCACCTTCACCTCGGCCGGCGGGTAGGCCGCGGTCTCGAGGCCCGCCAGGCCGCAGGCCGAGAGCACGGCCCCTCGGGCCTGGCCGACGGTGAGGATGCTGCGCGGGTTGGAGCCGACGAACAGGTCCTCGAGCGCGACCTCCTGCGGTGCGTGCAGCTCGAGCAGCAGCGCGATCCGGCGATGGATCGCTGCCAGCCGCTCGGCCGGAGGCGTGCCGGCCGACGTCTCGATCACGCCGTGCTCGATCGCCCGCATCGTCGAGCCCTCGACGCTGATCACGCCGAACCCGGTCGAGGCGGTCCCAGGGTCGATTCCAAGCAGGTTCATGCCCGCGCAGTCTACCGTCCGACGCGGACGCGACCGAACGAGTGTTCCCGCCGCAGACTCGCCCCGCCGACCCGCAACGATTCGGCCGCCCGGCGACGGACCCGCAACGATTCGGCCGCCCGGCGACGGACGGATAGCCGCGGCGTCAGCCGGCCACCGCCTCCAGCACCGCGTCCGGGATGTCGAAGTTGGCGTAGACGTCCTGGACGTCGTCGTTGTCCTCGAGTGCGTCGATCAGCTTCAGCAGCCTGCGGGCCGCGTCCTCCTCCAGCGCCACCGTGTTCTTCGGCACCAGCGTCAGCTCGGCGGACGCGATCGTCAGACCGGCGGCCTCGAGCGCGTCGCGCACGGAGGCCAGGTCGCCGGCGTCGGTCGTCACCTGCCACACGTCCCCGTCCAGCGAGACGTCCTCGGCGCCGGCATCCGCGGCCTGAAGCACGATCTCATCCTCGTCCACGCCCGCCGAGTCGATCAGCACCACGCCCTTGCGCTCGAACTGCCACGCCACAGAGCCCGGCGTGCCGAGGCTGGAGTTGTGCTTGCCGAAGATCGACCGCACGTCCGCTGCGGTGCGGTTCCGGTTGTCGGTCAACGCCTCGACGATGATCGCGACGCCGTCCGGCCCGTAGCCCTCATACACGATCGCGTCGAACGCCTCCGAGCCCTCGCTGCCGCCGGCGCCGCGCTGGATCGCCCGCTCGATGTTGTCCTTGGGCATCGAGTAGGAGCGGGCCTTCGCCACGGCCGCCGCCAGCGAGGCGTTCGCCGTCGGGTCGGCGCCGCCCTCCTTGGCGGCCACGATGATGGCACGCGAGAGCTTGGTGAAGAGCTTGCCCCGCTTCTTGTCCTCGGCGCCCTTCTTGTGCTTGATCGTCGACCACTTTGAGTGACCGCTCATGCCGCCACCGCCCGCGGCGAGCGCTCGACCATCTCCGCGAACCGGCGATGCAGGCGGCGGTCCGGCGTCAGCTCGGGGTGGAAGGCGCACACCAGCACGTCGCCCTGGACGGCGGCCACGGGATGGCCTTCGTGTGTCGCCAGCACCTCCACCTCGGCGCCGGCGGACTCGATCCAGGGTGCCCGGATGAACACGCCGGTGAGCGGCTGAGGATCGCCGGCCAGCTCGATCGGC
>JAWVDZ010000103.1:0-3529 GCA_033856955.1 Gaiellales bacterium | reverse complement strand
CCCCGGCCTGCTGGCGAATCACCGCGGCATCCGCCTCGGCCTCCTCCAGCGCGGCGATCGCGCGGCCAGCCAGCTCCTCGCGCTCGCGCAGCGCGGCCGCGACCTGCTGCTCCACCTCGGCCCGCGCGGCGGCCACTAGCTGCGCCGCCTCGGCGCGTGCCTGCTCCAGCACCTGGGCAGCCTCGGCCGTCGTGGTCTGCCGGACGTTCGTCGCGTCGGCCTCGGCAGCGGCCAGCAGATCGGCGATCGTCTGCTGCGTCCACGCGGTCTGCTCCCTGGCCTCGGCCAGCTCGAGCCCGATTGTCTCGCGCGTCTCCTCGAGCATCGCCGCGCTGTGCTCGCGGGCCTCGGCCCGGATCCGTTCGGCCTCGCCCTTGGCGCCGGACACCTCGGCCTGCGCCTCGGCACGGATGGCGCGGCCCTGCTCGCGGGCCTCCTCGACGATCGCCGCAGCGCGGGTCTGGGCGACATCGGCCTCGGCGGACAGCTGGCGCTCGTGAGCAGCCCGGGTCACCGCGAGGTCGTCGTTGTGCGCGGCTCGGGTGGCGTCCAGCTCGGCCTGCAGTTCGCGCTGCCGCTCGCCGTGCTGGACCTCGATCTCCTCGCTGCGCCGCTTGGCCGCCGCCACGATCGCCTCGGCCTGCTCGCGCAGCACGCCGGCGGTGGCTCGGCTGTCGGCGATCTCCCGCTCGGCGTCCTCGCGGGCCTGGGCGAGCAATTCCTCAGCGGTGCGCTCTGCATTCGCGATGACCAGCGCGGCCTGTTCGAGGGCGTCGTTGACGATCGCCTGCGCCTCTTCGGATGCCTGCGCCACCTCGGCCGGCGCCGGGACGGGGGCCGGGGGCGGCGGCGCGGCGTCGTCTGGGGAGGCGTGCCGTCCACTGGTGGCCTTGGTCAGGCCGACGACCGGGGCAGGCCGCGGCGCCGGACGCCCGCGCTGCGGTCCGGCTGATGGGCGCGGCTCACCCACGACGAAGTCCCCCTCCATGACCCACATCGTCTCAGGCGCGACGAATCGACGCGAGTCGCCCCTACCCCCGCCCCGGTCAGCTCTGCGGGCGGGGAATCGGGCGTGGCTCGGGCTGCAGGTGCGCGAGGCCGTTCCAGCCGAGGTTCACCAGGTGCGCTGCGACCTCCTCGCGCTTCGGCTTGCGCTCCTCCAGCCACCAGGTGCCGGTGACCGAGACCATGCCGACCAGCATCTGCGCGTACATCGCCGCGTGCTGGGTGCTGATGCCGCGCTCACCGAACTCCCGGACGAGGACGTACTCGACCTGCGTCGCGATCTCGTTGAGCAGCGACGAGAACGCTCCGGAGGTGGAGTCGCGGGACAGGATGCGGAACCCGTCAGCCTCCTCTTCGATGTAGGTCAGCAGCGCCAGGGCGGCCTGCTCGACCAGTTCGCGCGGGTGCTGGCCGGCCGACAGCACCCGGGTGAGGCGGGCTAGCAGATCGCTCATCTCGCGGTCGACCACGACGGCATAGAGACCTTCCTTGCCGCCGAAGTGCTCGTAGACGATCGGTTTGCTGACCTTCGCGCGGGCCGCGATCTCCTCGATCGAGGTGCCGTCGAAGCCGCGTTCGGCGAACAGCGCGCGGCCGACCTGGACGAGCTGCTCGCGACGCTCCCGGCCGGTCATCCGGACGCGCGCCCGCGCCTCGCCCTCGCCCCGCTGCTCAGACATCGGGAAGATGGTCCCATGAGCGCCCCGACGGAGCCGGTCACCTACGCGAGCTACTTGCGGCTACCGGACCTGCTGGCCTGCCAGTCGCCGGCCACCAACTCGCACGACGAGCTGCTGTTCGTGATCATCCATCAGGTCTACGAACTCTGGTTCAAGCAGATCCTGCACGAGGCCGCGCTGCTGCAGAGCCGGCTCGAGGCCGGGCAGGCGACTGGCGCGCTGCACACGGCACGCCGCATCGCGAAGATCCTGAAGACGATCGTCGGCCAGCTCGACGTGCTGGAGACGATGACCCCGCAGCAGTTCGCCTCGTTCCGTCCCCAGCTCGGTTCCTCCAGCGGGTTTCAGTCCGACCAGTTCCGTGAGCTGGAGGCGGTCCTGGGCCGTCGCGACCTGCCGTCGGACGATCCCGGGACGGCGGCCGCGCTCACCCGGCGTTCGGTGTTCGACTCGCTGCTGCGGTACCTGGCCGGCAGCGGGTACGACGTGCCGGAGCCCGCGCTGGAGCGCGATCCGCGCGAGCCGTGGCCCGGCGGGGACCCGGCGATCCTCGCGGTCCTCGAGGCCTCCTACGCCGACGAGGAGAACGCGGCGGCCGAGGTCTGCGAAGCGCTCGTCGACATCGACGAGGGCATCCAGGAATGGCGCTACCGGCACGTCAAGATGGTCGAGCGGATCATCGGGGTCCGCATGGGCACCGGCGGCTCGGCCGGCGCGGAGTACCTGCGCTCGACGCTGTTCCGGCCCGCGTTTCCGGATCTGTGGGCTGTCCGCTCCGTCTAACGCGCGCTTCCGCCGCGACGCCGGACCAGGCGCGCGAGGGTGACTGCTGCCGCCGCCAGCGCGGCCGCCACGGCTGCAGCCGCCAGGTTCTGCCGGCGGATCCGGCCCGGTATCTCGGCGTAGGGCAGAGTCGTGAACGAGACGAGTTCGTAGCGAGACACGTACCGGCCGGGCAGCCGGCGCTCGAGGGCGTGCTGCGCCGCGGTCTTCGCGCGAAACAGCGGCGAGCTCACCCGGTCGCGCATCTCGACGAAGTTGTCCAGTGCCAGCTCGGCGATGGTGTCGCAGTTCGCCTTCCGGCGCTGTTCGTAGGCGGCCAGCGCCGGCGCCCAGTCCCCCGCCGTCTCGGACAGGCAGCGGTCGATCTCGATGCAGTCCTCGAACGCGCAGTTCGCCCCCTGCCCGAAGAACGGCACGATCGCGTGCGCGGCGTCACCGACCAGCGCCAGCGTGACGGCCTCGCCGGCGTGGACCCAGGGCCAGCTGCGGACCGTGACCAGCGAGCCGACCGGGTTGTGCCGGAAGTCGTCGGTCAGCGCGGGCATCAGGTCGACGACGTCGGGATACCGCTGCCGGAAGAACGCGGTGATCTCCTCGTCGGTGCGCAGCGCGGCGAACTCGTCCTTCGGCCAGAACAGCGTGCAGGTGAACGAGCGGTCCAGGTTCGGCAGGGCGATCATCATCGCCGAGCCGCGCGGCCAGATGTGCAGGGCGTCCGGATCCAGGGCGAAGTCCCCGCCACGGGCCGGGACGGTCAGCTCCTTGTAGCCGTGCTCGAGGTAGTCCTGGCTGACGTCGAACGCGGACCGGCCGGCCACGGCCCGGCGGGCCGCGCTGTACGAGCCGTCGCTGGCCAGCATCACCCGGGCAGACTCGACGACGGTGCCGTTCGGGGTCTCGAACTGCAGCTCGCCTCGATCGAGATCCAGTTCGATCAATCGGTGCTCGAATCGCACCGTGACGCCGGCGGTCGCCTCGGCGGTGTCCAGCAGCGTCTGGTTCAGCTCGGCCCGGCTGATCGAGTTGATCGCCCGCTGCCCGTCCGCGCTGTACGGCCGGAA
>JAWVDZ010000102.1:0-4955 GCA_033856955.1 Gaiellales bacterium | reverse complement strand
ATCGGGCGTCGACACGTGGATCTGGCGGTCGAAGCGGCCGGGGCGAAGCAGCGCCGAATCGAGATCCTCGATCCTGTTCGACGCCCCCATGATGATCAGCCGCTCGGCCTCCTCGAAGCCGTCCAGCTCGACCAGCAGCTGGTTCAGCGTCTGGTCGTGCTCGCGGTTCTGGCCGCCGCCGCTTCGGCTGGTGCCGACCGCGTCCAGCTCGTCGATGAAGATGATCGCCGGCTGGTGCTTTCGGGCCTCTGAGAACAGCCGCCTGATCCGGGCCGAGCCGACGCCGACGAACATCTCGACGAACGAGGACGCACTCTGGAAGTAGAAGTTCGCGCCCGACTCGGTGGCGATCGCCTTCGCCATCAGCGTCTTGCCGGTTCCCGGTGGGCCATACAGCAAGACACCCTTGGGCACCCGGGCGCCCAGCTTCTTGAACCGCTTCGGATCCTTCAGGAACTCGACGATCTCCTGCAGCTCGTCGCGCGCCTCGTCGGCGCCGGCGACGTCCGCCCAGTGCACCTTGCTTCCGCTGGAGGGGAGGATCTTCTGCGGCTTGGTGTTGGGCATCGCCCGCCACATCTTCCACATGATGAAGACCAGCAGGCTGAGCAGGAGCAGGGGCAGGAAGGGAAGCACCCAGCTGAACAGCCACACCACGAACCCGCGAAGAAAGTCAATCATTGTAACTCCAGCGTACCTCTTATTGTCCGGCGTGCAAAACTTCCCCTCGGGGGCGGGCACCCTCCAAACGGAGGACTTCGTCCAGTGCGGCCTCCGCCACCGCCAGCTCGTCGGCGGTCGGCTCGCGGGTGGCGGCGATCCGCTGCAGCTCGTATCCGGGCCGCCTGAGAGCTCGCGCCACGACGTGGTTCGAATGCCGGGTCATCCAGCCGAACGCCTCCGTGGCGATGCCGATCGCAGCCAGTCCCGCCAGCAGTCGGGCCGGCCCACGCCGCGAGGGCGGAAGCCGGTTGACGATCACGTTTCCGACCACGGTCGCCGCCAGCATCGGCCCGACCATGTGCGATCCACAGCGCTCGTGCTCCTTGGTGGCGTCCACCGAGGCGTCGCCGTGCTCGTAGCCTCCGATCGCCTTGTGCTCGGCACCGTGGTATCCGGCCACCTGCGAGCCGCGCAGCGACGCAAGCGCCGGGGCGAGCGAGAGGCCCGCACCGAGCAGCTCCGCCGGCAGCGACCCGAGACGGCTTCGGCGGATCGCGCGGCTGAGCATCACCGAGGCCAGCAGCGCGCCCGCGGTGGAGGCTCCCTCCAGCGGCAGCCGCGCCTCCGGCAGCCGCTTGCGCACGATCGGCAGCAGGTATCCGGCCTCGGCCACCCGCAGCACGCCACGCAGTCCCGGCACGGCCAGCAGCGACTGGGGCAGCTCCGGCTTTCGGCCGGAGGCCAGGCGCAGCTCGCCGTCAGGCGTCCGCACGGCGGCCGCCCAGTGATCGAGGCTGTGCACCATGATGCCGTTGCGGAGGGCCATCCCGCCCAGGCGCACCGGCTGCTCCTCGTTCGTGCTCACACATCGAGTATAGGCTTCATCGATGGGGAGCGACCTGTTTGCAGACGCCGCCACCGGCCGCCTCGACGCTCAGGCGCCGTTGCCGCAGCGCGTTCGCCCGCATGTGCTGGACGAGTACGCAGGCCAGAGCGACGTGGTCGGGGAGGGCAGCGCGCTGCGCCGGGCGATCGCCGAGGACCGGGTGGGCTCGATGATCTTCTTCGGCCCTCCGGGCACGGGCAAAACGACGCTTGCCCGGATCGTCGCCCACACCACCCGCGCCCACTTCGAGGTGATGTCCGCCGTCCAGGTCGGTGTCGCCGACGTGCGGCGGGTGCTGTCGGAGTCCGAGCAGCGGCTGGGCTCGACCGGGCAGAAGACGATCCTGTTCCTGGACGAGATCCATCGCTTCAACAAGGCCCAGCAGGACGCCCTGTTGCCGGCGGTCGAGTCGGGACTGGTGACGCTGATCGGGGCGACCACGGAGAACCCCTACTTCGAGGTCAACTCGGCCCTGCTCTCACGCTGCCAGCTGTTCGAGCTGCTGCCGCTGACGCGCGAGGAACTGGCGGGCATCGTCCGCCGCGGGGAGGCTGCGCTCGCCATCGACCTGGCCGACGAGACACGGGCCGAGATCGTCGCCGCCGCGGGCGGCGATGCCAGAAACGCGCTCAACATCCTCGAGTCGGCGGTGGCCGCGGCGGCCGGCCAGCCGGTCACCGCGGAGCACGTGCACGACGCCGCCCGCAAGCGGCCACTGCTCTACGACAAGGGCGGCGACCACCACTACGACGTCACCTCGGCGTTTATCAAGAGCATGCGCGGATCGGACGCCGATGCCGCCATCTACTACCTGGCCGTGATGATCGCCGGTGGCGAGGACCCCAAGTTCATCGCGCGACGGATCATCATCTTCGCCTCCGAGGATGTCGGCAACGCGGATCCGCAGGCGCTGCCGGTCGCGATCGCGGCCGCCCGTGCGGTCGAGTTCGTCGGCCTGCCGGAGTGCCGCATCAACCTGTCTCAGGCGGTCGCATACATGGCACGGGCCCCGAAGTCGAACGCCAGCTACCGCGCGATCGACCGCGCCCTCGCCGATGTCCGCGAACGCGGCACGCTGAGACCTCCTAAGCCGCTCCGCGACGCCAGCTACCCCGGCGCCGCCAAGCTCGGCCACGGCCAGGACTACAAGTACCCACCCGACCGGCCGGAGGGGTGGGAGGAGCAGCGGTACCTGCCCGACGAGCTGCTGGGCACCGTGTACTACGAGCCCAGCGACGGCGAGCGCTAAAACCGAAGATTCTCAATTCCGCCTTGTCGGTACCGATTGACGTGACAGCTTCGGTCTCTCGACAAAGGATACGGATGATGCGGACGTTCAACTCATGGTCGCTGGGCCGCAAGCTCGGCGTCGGATTCGGCCTCACGGTCTCGATCTTCCTGATCGCCCTGGGGATCACGCTGATCTACTCGGCCTCCGCCCAGAGCCGCTGGCGGTCGACGCTCAAGTGGGACACGGCCGTCAAGGGCGTCGCCCTCCAGATCCGCAGCACCCAGATCCAGATGACCGAGCAGTCGCTGCTGGTCGCCACCTGGGATCCCGCCCATATGCAGGCTTGGGAGGACGGCGTCACGCTCGGTGACGAGGGCTCGAAGATGGTCGCGACCGTCAAGGATCCGGTCATCAACCGCATCTCGTCGCAGGCCACCGTCGCCGACCATCACCATGACGAGACCGTCAACAACCTGCTCTTCCCGGCCTTCAAGGCCGGCGATCACGCCGCCGCCGAGGCCGCGCTGATCAAGGCCGACGGCTTCGTGCGCGTGCCCTACAACGCGCTGCTGAAGATCCAGACGCGCATCGACCAGCTGCGCGAGGCGGACGTACGCCACGCCGAGGACGCCGCTTCGACGGCCCGACTGCTCGGCATCATCGCCGCGCTGATCGGCACGCTGGCGGCGGGCGTGATCGCCGTCATCATCATCCGCAGCTGCCGGCGGCCGATCTTCGCCCTGATCGAGGTCAGCGAGGCGGCGGCGTCCGGCGACCTGACCGTGCGCTCGATCGACACCAGCGACAACGAGATGGGCCGGCTGGGCGCGTCGTTCAACCAGATGATCGGCAGCCTGAGCGGCCTGGTCGGCCGCATCGGCGACGCCAGCGCGACCGTGCTGCAGGCGGCCGACGAGATGGCCGGATCTTCCCAGGAGGCGGGCCGCGCGGTGACCGAGATAACCACCGCCGTGGGCGAGGTCGCGACCAGCGCCGAGCGGCAGGCCACGCTGGCAGAGTCGGCCCGCAGCTCGGCCGAGGGAGTCGCAGGAGGCGTGGAGCAGAGCGCCGTCAGCGCAACCGAGGCCAGCGCCGCCGCGGGACACGCCCGCACCGTCGCAGACGAGGGCGTGGAGTCGGTGCGGCTCGCAAGCGAGGCGATGTCGGCACTGCGTGACTCGGCCAACGAGGTCACGGCCGTGATCACGCAGCTGGGTGCGAAGTCGGAGCAGATCGGCGGCATCGTCGAGACGATCACCGGCATCGCCGGCCAGACCAACCTGCTCGCCCTCAACGCGGCCATCGAGGCAGCCCGGGCAGGCGAGCAGGGCCGCGGCTTCGCGGTCGTCGCCGAGGAGGTGCGCAAGCTGGCCGAGGAGTCCGAGCAGGCCGCCTCGAGCATCGCCGAGCTGATCGCCGAGATCCAGACCGAGACCGCCCGCGCGGTGGCTGTGGTCGAGGAGAGCGCTCAGCGGTCGGAGAGCGGCGCGGCCACGGTTGACGCCGCCCGTGACGCGTTCGTCAACATCGGCCAGGGCGTCGAGGACGTGACCGACCGCGTGCGCCAGATCGTGGATGCGATCGAGGCCGTGCGGGCTGACGCAGACCACATGCGCGACGATCTCGGCGAGGTCGCCGCGGTCGCCGAGGAGTCGTCGGCGACGGCGCAGGAGATGTCGGCCTCGAGCCAGCAGACGAGCGCTGCGGCGGGCGAGATCGTCACCTCAGCCGAGCAGCTCCGGCAGACGGCCGAGGAGCTTCAGCGGCTGGTCTCGGAGTTCAAGCTGACACATTGAGCCCGGCCGCGAAGGCGGCGGGCTGCTCCACCACCGACAGGTGCCCGGCGTCCGCTATCTCGATGTAGCGGGCGCCGGGTATCGCGTCGGCCATTGCGCGCGCGCCGGCGGGAGGCGTGATCGCGTCCTGCGACCCGCAGATCACGGTCGTGGGGACGGCGACGCCGGCCAGAAGGTCGCGCGAGTCGCCCCGGTCGCGAAGCGCGGCCAGCATTGCGATCACCCGTTCCGGCGGCTGGGCGGAGGCGATGCTCCGCGCCCGCTGGATGACCGCGGCGTCTGGAGACTGCCGGAACAGGGCCGCATGGGTGGCCTCGAACTGGGCCGCCACACCCTCTCGGCGGACCCGCTCGATAGCCGCGTCACGGCCCTGCCGGGG
>JAWVDZ010000101.1:0-2869 GCA_033856955.1 Gaiellales bacterium | reverse complement strand
CCCTGGGGCATCAAGGTGAACGTGGTCGAGGTGCGCGACGTCGAGATCCCCAGCGGCATGCAGCGCGCGATGGCGCGGCAGGCCGAGGCCGAGCGCGAGCGGCGGGCGAAGGTGATCTCGGCCGCGGGCGAGTTCGAGGCATCGGCGAAGCTGACCGAAGCCGCGGCCGTGATCAGCGAGCACCCGATCGCGCTCACGCTGCGCTACCTCCAGACGCTGCTCGAGATCGCGGGCCCAAATTCGAGCACGACCATCTTCCCGATACCGATCGACCTGATCCGGCCGTTCATTCATCACGCTGACAAGGAAGGCTCGGAATAACGGCGCCGCTGCGCCGAAACCCGCTCACCGGCGAGCGGGTGCTGGTGGTACCGGGCAGAGCCGGCCGGCCGGGCGCGAAGGGGCGCACGGTGCGCGCCGGAAACCCGGCCACCTGCCCGTTCTGCGAGGGTCACGAAGGGCTGACCCCGCCAGAGCTGGCTGCCTACGGCCGCCACGGCGGCCTGACGGACGGGCCGGGATGGACGGTGCGCGTTGTGCCGAACAAATACCCCGCCTTCGACGGGCAGGAGGTGGTGATCCACGGGCCGCTGCACGCGGACGCCATCGCCGACCTCGCACCGGGCGTGCTCGAGGCCGTGGTGGAGGCATGGCGCGACCGGCGCGAGCACCACCGGTCGGCCGGGGCGTCGCACCTGCTGCTGGCGATCAACGAGGGCGCCGCCGCCGGCGCGTCGCTCGAGCACTCGCACTCGCAGCTGGTGCCGTTTCCCGAGCCGCCGCCGGTGGCAGCCCTCGAGATGGCGGCGTTCGCGGACGGCTGCCCACTCTGCGAGCCGGAGATGTCGGTGGTGCGCGAGGCAGGCGGCTTGGTCAGCTTCTGCCCGCCGTGGGCGCGAATGCCGTACGAGACCTGGATCGCGCCGGTCGCTCATGAACCACGGGCGCCGCTGGACGGCGGGCTGGCGAACGCGCTGGCCGACATGGCGTCGCGTTTTCGACGGCTGCTCGGCGAGGGAACGGCCTGGAACGCGATCGTGCACGACGGCCCGCTGGCCGGGAACGCCCCATTTCACTGGCATGTGGAGCTGGTGCCACGGCTCACGGTGGCGGCCGCCGTCGAGCTTGGCGCAGGCATCTGGGTGAACGTGGTCGACCCGGAGCGCGCGGCGGCCGAGCTGGCGGCCATCTCCTAGAGGATCAGGAGGCGATGCGGGAGTGCTGGGAGTGCAGCTCCTGGTACTCGCGAGCGGCCGCGATCGCGGCACCGAGGTTCAGACCCTTGTCCTTGGCCTGCTTGATCAGCATCACCATCTCGACAGCGTCCATGTCGTAGACGCGCTGCTTGTTGCCCTTGGTGGGGATCTCGGCCTTGGTCGTCCAGTAGTCGAGCTGCATCTTGGAGATGCCGGCCACCGAACAGACCTGACTGAGGTACAGCTCCAGCTGCGGGAGCCGCTCCGTCAGGTTCACCGGCTCGAGAAGATCGACCTGTCGCATGAGCACGTACCTCTTTCAGCCGAGGGGAGACCCGGGTCGGAAAGTCCGGTCGACCGGTTTGTTCCACTCGGTCAATCCAATTCCTTCCATCGGCCGGTATCGGAGAGAACCGGTTCGAGCTTGAGGCCCGCCGGCGCCGGCGCGGGACTACTCCTCGGCGTCGCCCGGCTGCTCGTCGTCCGGCGTCTCCACCGCGGCTTCGTCATCCTCGACGCCGTCCACCGCATCGGGCTCGTCGGCCTCGAGTTCGACGGGCTGATCGCCCTCCTCGCCGCCGTCCACGACGACCTGCGGCTCGGTCACGCGAGCGATGCTGGAGAGCCGATCGCCCTCTCGCAGGTTCATCACGCGCACGCCCTGGGTCGCGCGGCCCATGCGCGAGATGCCCTCCGCCTTCTGCCGGATGACGGTGCCGTCCTGGGAGATCAGCATCACCTCATAGCCGTCGCGCACGATCATGGCGCCCGCCAGCCGGCCGCGCGACTCGGTGTAGCGGATCGTCAGCACGCCCATCGTGCCACGGCCCTTGGCGGGGTACTCGCCAATCCGGGTGCGCTTGCCGAAGCCGTTCTCGGTCACGACCAGCAGATCCTGGTCATCGCGAGCGATCTCGACCGAGATCACCTCGTCGCCGGCGCGCAGCTTCATGCCGGCCACACCGGTGGTGTCCCGGCCCATCGAGCGCACGTCCCGCTCCGAGAAGCGAACGGCCGAGCCGTTTCTCGACACCAGCAGCACGTCGTCCTCACCGTCGGTCAGGCGCACGCCGACCAGCTCGTCGCCCTCGCGGATCTTGAGCGCGATGATGCCGTCCGCCTTGAGGACGGTGTCATAGGCCTTGAACTCGGTTTTCTTGACCAACCCCTTGCGGGTCGCGAACAGCAGGTAGCGGCCCTCGCTGTAGGTGCGGGTGTCGATCACCGCCCGCACGCGCTCGTCCTGGCGCAGCGGCAGCACGTTGACCAGCGCGCGGCCCTTCGACTGGCGCGTGCCAAGCGGCAGCTCGTGCACCTTGACGCGGTAGACCTTGCCGACGGTCGTGAAGAACAGCAGATAGTCGTGGGTGGAGGCGACGAACAGGTGGTCGATCACGTCGTCGTCCTTCGTATCCATCCCCATCACGCCGACACCGCCGCGACCCTGGGTGCGATAGGTCGATAACGCAAGCCGCTTGATGTAGCCGCTTGCCGTGATGGAGATGACCATATCCTCCTCGGCAATCATCTGCTCGAGGTCGATCTCGCCTTCCGACGGCATGATCTCCGTGCGGCGGGCATCGGCGAACTGGTCGCGTACCTCCATCTGCTCTTCGCGGATCAGCGCCATCAGGCGGTCCTCGTCGGCCAGGATCGCGCGCAGCTCGGTGATC
>JAWVDZ010000100.1:0-2947 GCA_033856955.1 Gaiellales bacterium | reverse complement strand
CGGCTGGTTGCTCTCGTCGCCCAGCGAGCTGATGCCGAAGACGTGCTTCGTGAACTCCTGGTTCCACAGCTGGCCGACGATGTCGGCGTCGTCGAGCGCGACGCCGAGGTTGATGAATTCGGGGTAGTAGCCGGCGCGGGCGGCGACACCCGAGAAGAACACCGGGAAGATCGGATCGCAACCGCAGACGATCGTGGTCACGCCCTCGCTCTGCAGCTTCGGCACGATGTTCGCGGCCTGGTTCGACATGGTGCCGAGGTCGAGCTGGTACTGGATCGGCTCGACCTGCCAGTCCTTGCCGTGTTGCCCGAGGATCTGGCGGCCGGCGTTGACGCACTCCTGGTACCAGGAGTTGTCCGGGGCGATCGCGGTGATGACGCGTGGCTTGCCCTGGATGCCGGGACCGGCGTTGGCGGCCGGCTTGTCGAACAGCTTCTTCAGGGCGTAGTCCGATGCTTCCTCGGTGACGATCGAGCAGTCGGTGGCCAGGCTCCACGAGTAAGGCGCCCGCGAGGACATCCACTCACGGGAGAGGTACGGCACACCGAAGCCGATGATCTGGCGCTTGGCGAGCGCGTCGCCGTAGGGCTCGGACGTCGCGGAGAGGTCGGCGAACACGTTCTTCGACTGCGCGGTGTCGGCGTCGGCCTCGGCCTTGTCGACGCCACCGCCGAGCAGCTCCTGGGTGTTGGAGCCGACGCCGTCGTAGAAGTCGAACACCAGCTTGCGCCCGTAGAACTGGAAGTTCTTGTTGAAGTACTCCGCCAGCGCGGACACGGTGTTCGTGATCGTCTCGGGCGTGTCGACCAGGCTGGCACCGGCGATCTGGGCGAGCGTCTGCTGGAAGCCCTTCTCGTTGAGCACGCGGTAGCTGACGTGGATCTCGGTCGCGTTGACGCCGTTGGCGGTCGCGCCGCCGTTGTCGCCGTTGAAGGAGATGCAGGGAGGCGAGTAGGGATCGCCGATGACCTGCTCGGTGCGGTCGGCGCATGCGCCACCGGCCCCAGGGACTGCCGCCGCACCACCACCGGAGCCGCCGTCGCCGCCAGCACCGCCCGTGGCGCCGCCGGTCGTGGCGCCGTCGGTGCCGGCCACCGTGGTGGCGGTGCCGCTGCCGGTGCCCGAGGCGGTGCCGCTACCGCTGGTCTTGGTCGTGCTCGCGTTCGTGGTCGATTGCACCTTCGACGGCACCAGCAGTGACATCAGGACGAGCAGCGCGGCGAGCACCGCGAGTGGTCCGTAGCCACGGAGCAGTCGCTGCCAAACGCTGAAGTAGCCGCGCGGCGGCTGGGACGGGGCGTCAGCCGGGATCATCACCATGGGAGCTCGCACCTCGTGCGGTGGGTGGGGGTCATGCGAAGTTGGGGATCTCGCGTTGGGCGCGTCGCATCTTGCGTCGATCGCCCTCGGCGACGAGGAGGAGCAACGCGAGGCAACCGAGCCCGACGCCCGCCATCTTGCCGCCGCGCTTGCCGTCGACCTTCGGGACGCTCGCGGCAGCCGGCGTGGCCGCGGTCGTGCCCGTACCGGTTGCGGATGGGGTGGCCGGCGTGACGACCTTGGGCGTGCTGGTGCCCTGCGACGGGGTGACCGTCGGGGTGCCGCCGAGGGCGGGGCTGTTGTTGCCGCCGCCGAGCGTGCCGGTGCCGCCGAGGCGGTAGCTGTTCGCGGGGATCTCGCCGCTGGTGGCCTGAGCGCCGCCGAGCAGGAGGTTGAAGGAGCCGGCGCCCGTGGCCGAGCCGATCGCGACGTCGGCGACGGTGACCTCCGCGCTCAACGTGCACTTCGCCTTCAGCAGCGCGGCTATGAGCGGCTCGCGCAGCGGTTGGATGCCGGTGAGGATCGCGGAGGAGACCGAGTCGCGGGTGGCGTTGGGCACCACTGAGATGCTGAGCGGGTCGACGAACATGATGCCCTGCTCGACGTGCGCCCTCGGGGTGCCGATGTTGATGCCGAGTGCGTTGAGGAGTGCGTTGAGCTGGGCCAGCGCCGCGCTGGGGTCGTTGACCGGCAGCGGCACGCCCGCGATCGAGATCGCGCCGATCGAGAAGGAGCCGACCGGATCGGCGTCGCTGGTGTAGGTCGCCTCCCAGTGGAGGCCGCTGAGCTTGATGAGGCTGAGGGCGCCGCCCACGGTGATGCCCGTGATGTCCGCCGTCGCCTTGGCGACGCGCACGCCGTTGATCAGTCCGGAGCTGGCCTCCGAACGGCCGCCGCCGATCTCGATGACGCCGGCGATGCCGAACGGCGCCGTGGTCGTGATCGAATCGGCGGTGGGCTGGGATGACACGGAGACGTACTTGTGGAAGCCCGGCGCGAACGACTCGTCCTCGTTGATGGTCTGCGGGTTGTCGGGGTTGCGGCTGTCGGCCACGATCGCGTGCGGTTGGCCCGAGTCGGGGAGCGTCGGCGCGCTGCCGTCGCAGCCTTCGCCGGCGAGGCTGGTGCCGATCGTGCCGAGGTCGATGGCCTGGGAGGTCGCCTGCGCGGCGGTGTCCTGGTGGCCGGCGACCGAGGTGCCGAGCGTGACGCCGATGGAGAGGTTGCCCGCGCGGGGATCGACCTTCGTCGCGTACGCGATCGCAGACGCCTGACCGGGAACGACCGCGGCTGTCTGTGCGGGCGCGGCCGGCGTTGCCGTGCCGGTACCGGTGGTACCGACGAACGTCGCGACCATCGCGCCAAGCGCGACCGCCGCAGCCCATCGAGTTCGTCGATAGCCGCGCACGGCGTCCGATCGGTCGGTCATCAACCCCCCAAGCTCGCTTTCGTTCGCAGTGTCTCCCGCAAGGACATTTCGACCTGCGGCCGACAGTTCCCTGCCCCTTCGAGTGACACCGGTCACGGAGGTTACTCCCGGTAGGTCACTTCGGCCGCCGCGGTCGGCCTTGGTATGGTGGCCGTCCTCACGCGGACGTGGCTCAGCTGGTAGAGCACAACCTTGCCA
>JAWVDZ010000099.1:0-8167 GCA_033856955.1 Gaiellales bacterium | reverse complement strand
CAGACACCGACGTGCTCTACTCGCAGTTCGACTGCTTGGCTGACAACTACGACAACTACGAGCTTCCCTCCGCGAACACGCTCGCGGCCGTAGCCTCATCCGCCGTGGCGCCGCCGGCACGCCCGGCGGGTCGTGCCCCTCGCGATCCTGGTATGACGGGCGCCGCCCGGTAGACGTCTCGTGCGGGCTCCGGTGTTCCACGCCGGGGCTCGCACGGTGGGCGGCTTGAGGGAGGGGGATCCAACTAGACTTCCGGGATGGCGGTGATCGACGGGGAACGCCGGGTCGTCTCGGTGCTGATGGCCGATATCGCGGGCTCGACCGCGATCGGTGAGAAGCTTGGTCCGGAGCGCTCGAAGTTCCTGTTCGACGAGGTGATGCGGCTGATGACGGCCGAGATCGAGCGCTACGAGGGCACCGTCGCACAGCTGCTCGGAGACGGCCTGCTGGCGATGTTCGGCGCCCCGGTTGCCCACGAGGACGACAGCGAGCGGGCGGTGCGGGCCGGCCTCGCCATTCAGCGCGCCCTGGCGGTCTACGCCGTCGAGGTGCGCGAGGCCTACGACATCGAGCTGGGCGCCCGCATCGCCGTCAACACCGGCCCGGTGGTGGTGTCGGCGGGAGAGGGCGACGACGGTCGCCGCTACAACGCGCTCGGCGACACCGTCAACGTGACGGCCCGTCTGCAGGCGCTGTCGTCGCAGACCGAGGTCACGCTCGGCCCCCAGACGGCCGCCCAGGTGCGCGGCTGCTTCGAGCTCGAGGAGCTGGGCAAGACGCCGATTCGCGGCCGTGAGGAGCCGATCGACAGCTTCCGGGTGCTGAGTGAGCTCGAGCCGATGCGACGCCGGCCGTCCGAACCGCTGGTCGGCCGCGACGTCGAGCTGGGCGTCGTCAGCGACGTGCTGGAGCGGCTGGCTGACGGCATCGGCTCGATCGTCTCGATCACCGGCGAGCCCGGCATCGGCAAGTCGCGGCTGCTGCTTGAGGCGGCCGAGCCGCTGCGCGAGCGGCTGCGGATGCTCGAGGGCCGCGGGCTCTCCTACACCGACAGCTTCCCCTACTGGCCGATCCGCGAGCTGCTGCGCGACTGGCTCGGCACCGGCCAGCTGGCCAGCGAGGCGCGCGTCCGGCTCGACCTGAAGACCGCCCTGCACGGCGTGTTCGGCGACGACCCCGAGCCGTATCCGTTCCTGGCCGGCATGCTCGGCCTGCAGGCCGACGCGGAGATGTCCGGGCTGCGCGAGTTCAGCGGCGAGGCGATCAGCCGCCGAAGCGGCGAGGTGGTGGCCGAGCTGCTCCGCCGGCTTGCCCGCGAGCGGCCGCTGCTGGTGGTGCTGGAGGATCTGCAGTGGGCGGACGAGCCGACGCTGGAGCTGATCGAGTCACTGTTCGCCCTGACCGAGAGCGAGCCGCTGGGGCTGGTGATGCTGTACCGCACCGATCGCGAGGCGCCGTCGTGGCGGACGGGCGAGCGGGCGCGCCAGCTCTACCCGCACCGCTACCGCGAGCTCGAGCTGCGCGCGCTCGACGACAGCGCCGGCGAGCGGCTGGTCGAGCGGCTGGCCGACGGCCCGCTGCCCGACGGCGTGGGAGCGCTGCTGGTGGAGCGCGCCGGCGGCAACCCGCTGTTCCTGGCTGAGGCGCTGCGCGACCAGATCGAGCGGGGCACGCTTCGCCGCGGCACGGACGGCTGGTGGGCTGCGTCGGACTCCCCGATGGAGGTGCCGGCGCTGGTGCAGGGCGTGCTGCAGGCGCGGCTCGATCGGCTCGATCCCGCCGCCCGCGAGGTGGTTGCCGTCGCCGCCGTGATCGGCCGCCGGTTCGGCATGCCGTTGCTCGAGCTGCTGGTCGATCCGGCCACGCTGCCCGCGGCGCTGTCGCAGCTGCTTCGGCTGGAGCTGATCGTCGAGGAGCAGCGGCGACCGTTCCCGGCCTACCGGTTCCGCCTCGGACTGGCGCAGGAGGCCGCCTACGCCACCATCACCGATGCCCGCCGAAAGGCGCTGCACGGCCGCGTCGGCCGGGCGCTCGAGCAGCTGACCGAGAGCGAGGGCGTGAGCGGGCGCACGGTGGCCCACCTGGCTCGCCACTTCAGCGAGGCCGACGACGCCGAGCGGGCGGCCGAGTACCTGACCCTGGCCGGAGACGCGGCGCGTGCGATCTACGCAGACCAGGAGGCGATCCACCATTACCGCCGCGCCCGCACCTTCCTGCAGCGGATCGGCGATGACCGCCGCTCGCGCGAGACGCTGTTCAAGATCGCGCTGGTGCATCACCTGGCCTTCGACTTCGCAGGCGCCGAGTCGGCCTACGACGAGGCGTTCGCCTGCAAGGTCGAGCCGGTGGTGCAGCCCGAGGCCGTCGAGCGGCTGGTGACCGCGCTCCCGCTGCCCATGCGGATCGCTCCCGGCCTGGAGTACATCTCGGACACCAACGCGCTCACCGCGCACGTCTTCAACGGCTTGCTGATGGTGGATCGCGACCTGAACGTGATGCCCTCGCTGGCCGACAACTTCCGCGTCTCGGCGGACGGTCTCAGCTACCTGTTCCAGATCCGTGGCACCGCGCGCTGGAGCGACGGCGTGCCGGTCACCGCCCACGACTTCGTCGATACCTGGGAGCGGGCGCGGAAGCTCTCGACCGCCACCGCCTTCCTGCTCGAGGACGTGGAGCGGGCGGAGGCGATCGACGACCACACGCTCGAGGTGACGCTGAGCGCGCCGCGCAACTACTTCCTCTACGTGCTGGCCGCGCCGGCCTCATATCCCTGGCCGCTGCACCTGTGCGAGCGGTTCGGCGAGGAGTGGCACGCCGAGCAGCCGCTGGTCTCGAACGGGCCCTACCTGCTCGAGGACTTCCGCGAGGACGGTCTAACGCTGGTGGCCAATCCCAGCTTCGACGGCCCGCGCGGCAACCTGCGGGAGGTGGAGGTGCGCTACCGAAGCGCCGGCTCCAACCCCGTCGAGCGCTGGAACGAGGGCGAGTACGACGCGCTCAGCACCGCCCATGGGCTGGGCGAGGGCGACGACAAGACCGACGTCGCGGTGGCGCCGGCGCTGGGCACGACGATGCTCGGCTTCCACCTGGTCCCGCCGTTCGACGATGCCCGCGTGCGCTCCGCGGTGGCGGCCGTGGTGACGGGCTTGGGCGACGACATGGAGCGGATGGGGATGGCGGCCCGGCCCGCGCGTGGCGGCGGCCTGATGCCGCCCGCGATGCCCGGCCACATGCACCACGCGCGCGCCGAGCTGACGCTCGAGCAGGCCCGCGAGCTGCTGGCCGAGGCGGGGTTCGCCGGCGGCGAGGGCATGCCCACCGTGCGTGCGGCATTGCCGGCCTACCTCGAGCCGCTGGAGGCGGCGCTCACCGAGAGCCTGGCGCAGCTGGGCCTTGGCATCGAGCTGACCTGGGTCGATCGCGGTGCTCCGATCAGCCCGCTGGACTGCCATCTGTGGCTGTCCACCTGGCTCGCCGACTACCCCGATCCCGATGGCTTCTTCCGCGGGCTGATGACCGACCGGCGGGACGGGCTGCTGGAGACGGCGGGTCTGAACGACCTGCTGTCCGAGGCTCGCGCCAGCCGCGACAGGGACGAGCGGCTGCGGTTGTACTCGGCCGTCGATAACAGCCTGGTCGAGCAGTCGCTGCTGGTGCCGGTCGCCTACTCGCGCGCCGTGCTGCTGACGCGGCCCTGGGTGCACGGCCTGTGGGCGAATGCGCTGACGCCGATCCGCTTCGACCGGGCGACGGTCGAGCGCTGAGCGCCGTCGAGCGCACGTGACGCTTGGGGGATCTCGGGCCGGCTCGCTCGACCGGCTTGCCGGCGCGGAGGTCGATGTGCTCGTGATCGGCGCGGGCATCCTCGGCGTGGCCACAGCCTGGGCGGCTTCCCGAGCCGGTGCCAGCGTGGCGATCGTCGACCAGGGAGACATCGCCGGGGCGACCTCGTCCGCCTCCTCGAAGCTGCTGCACGGCGGCCTTCGCTACCTGGCGATGGGCGACGTCAAGCTGGTGCGGGAGGCCCACCGCGAGCGGCGCCTGAGCGCCGAGCGGCTGGCGCCGCACCTGGTGCGGCCGCTGGAGTTCGTGGTGCCGGTCGGCCGTGATGCCCCGGTGCCGCTTTGGAAGGTGCGGGCGGGCGTGTGGCTGTACGGCTCGCTGGCCCGGTTCAGCGACGGTCGAAGCGGGCGCATCGAGGTGGCTGAGGCCGCCGCCCGGATTCCGGGATTGCGCACCGAGGGCCTCGCCGGCACGGTGCTCTACCACGACCATCAGACGCACGACGGCCGCTTGGCGCTCGCGGTGGCGCAGGCGGCGGCTGAACGAGGGGCGATCGTCGCTCCGCACGTCGCGGCGGTCGCTCTGCGCATCAGCGCCGGACGCGTCACCGGAGCCGACCTGGTCGACCGGCTGTCGGGCGCGCCGCTTGCGGTGACCGCCCGCAGCGTCGTCAACGCCGCCGGGCCGTGGGTGGACGCGGTGCGGCGCATGGAGTCGGCCTCGGCCGGCACCAGCGTTCGCCTCTCGAAGGGAGCGCATCTGCTGCTGGAGCCGGAGGGCGACTGGCGCTCCGCGCTGACGACGCCGCTGCCGCAGGGCCGCGTCTCGTTCGCGATCCCGTGGGAGGGGATGCTGCTGCTCGGCACCACCGACGAGCCGTTCGAGGGCGACCCGGCGGCGGTCACGGCCGGCGACGACGACCAGCGCCAGATCCTGGACGAGGCGTCGCGGTCACTCGAGCCGTGGTTGCTCGACGAGCGGCATGTCCGGTCACGCTTCGCCGGCGTGCGCGTGCTCCCGGTGGCGGGCCGGTCGACGGCGCGCATCCGCCGCGAGACGGTGATCAGCCGCGGGCCGGCCGGCATGGTGTCGGTGGCGGGCGGCAAGCTCACCACCTGGCACGCCATCGGCCGGCGGGCGGCGGAGATGGCGCTGGCCGAGATCGGCCGATCGGCGCGGCCGGCCGCCGCCACGCCGCTGCCTGGCGCGGCCGCGCCCGCCGACATCGATGCGGCGCTGACGCGCGCCTGGCCGGGCGTCGATGCCGACATCCGGGCCGCGCTCGGCCGGCACTACGGCACGGTGGCGCTCGACCTGCTGGAAGCGGCCCGCGACCGGCCCGAGCTGCTCGATCGGATCGATCCGGCCGGCCCGGACATCTGGGCGCAGCTTCCCCACGCCCGTGACCACGAGTGGGCGGCGACCGCCGGTGACGTGCTGCAGCGACGCACCACCGTCGCCTACCGCGGGCCGGTCGGCGCCAACATCCTCGCCCGCGCGAACGAGCTGCTGGGGGAGCGGTGACGGTCGTCTGCGCCCACCGCGGCGCCAGCGCCCACCTTCCCGACAACACGGCCGAGGCGTTTCGGGCCGCGATCGACGCCGGCGCGGACGCGATCGAGGCCGACCTGCGCCGCGCGCCCGATGGCCGGCTGGTGCTCGAGCACGACCTGCTGGCGGACTACCTGTCCTCGCTCCTGCTGTTGGCCGACCTGGTGACGATGGCGCACGGCAAGGTGAGGCTGGACATCGAGCTGAAGGAGGCGGGCTACGAGCGAGAGGTGCTGGAGGCGCTCAGCCCGCTGCCGCCGGACCTTCTGATCAGCTCATTTCTGCCGTCTGCGCTGGCTGCCGTGCGGGAGCTCGATCGGTCGGTCGAGACGGCGCTGATCATCGAGCGGCGCGATCGCCAGGGCGACCTGTTCGCTCGTGCCGACCGGTGCGGGGCGGACCTGCTCGCGCCGCACGTGTCGCTGCTCGACGACCGCCTTCGAGCGTCCGCCGTCGAGCGCGGGCGCCCGCTGGTGGTGTGGACGGTCAACGACCCCGCCACCCTTTCGGATCTGCTGGCCGACCCCGCGGTCGGCTGGGTGATCACGGACGTGCCGGACCTTGCGCTGCGCCTCCGCTCGGGATAGCGGCGACCGCTCGCTGCGGCCCGTGATGGGGTCAGACCCCTGCGGGGTCACACCCGGTCGCAGCCGCGACCCGTCTCGAATCCGTGAGAAGCGCTCGCAGCTTGGGGGTCTGACCCCGAACGGGGTCTGACCCCTTCCCGTCCACGACCAGGCCGTGCGCCTGACACGGAGCTCACTCCTCCGGGATTCCGCCCTGCGGTCGCAGGCGCCACGGGCGCTCGCGGTCGGCGGCGTTGCCGCGGACCCACTGAACGGATGCGTCGGTGTGGGGCTGGAAGTCCCAGGGCGTGTGGGCGCCGCGGGCCAGGGCCGCTGACACGATCCGGCGACGGCGCTGGCTGGCGAGCACCTCGTGCTCCAGCTGCGGCAGATCCCAGCGTTGGCCGACCTCGGCCCGGAACGCCTCGACCAGCGCCGCGTGCTCGGCGCGGTCTGCCAGGTTTTCGAGCTCGTGCGGATCGGCGTCCAGGTCGAACAGCCGGTCGGGATCCCCGGGCGCGTGCAGGTACTTGTGCGCACCGCGGCGGATCATCACCTCGGGCGAGCGCACGCCCTCGGCCAGGTACTCGCCCACCACGGACTCGGGAGCTGTCCCCGCTCCCGACAGCAGCCGCAGCAGGCTGGCCCCCTCGAAGCCGTACTCACGGTGCTCACCGCCGGCCAGCGCCGCCAGCGTGGGGGCGAGGTCGAGCTGCGACACGCTGGCCGCGTGCCGGCCGACGGCCACTCCCGGCCCGCGCACGATCAGCGGCACGCGGGCCGACGCCTCGAAGAACGACATCTTGTACCAGAGCCCGCGTTCGCCCAGCATCTCGCCGTGGTCGGCCGTGAAGATCACCAGCGTGTCGTCCGCCATGCCGGTGTCCTCCAGCACCCCAAGCACCTCGCCCACCCGCTCGTCCACGTAGCTGATCGCCGCGTAGTAGCCGTGCCGCGCCCGCCGCGTCTCCTGCTCGGTCAACGGCCGCCGGTCGCTGCCGTACATGTCGCGCAGACGCAGGCTGTGGTGGTCGGCCTGCTCGCGCGGGATCGTCGCCACCGCCGGCAGGTCGATCGCCTCGTCGTCGTAGAGCTCCCAGTGGCGGCGGCGCACCTCCCACGGATCGTGCGGGTTGGTGAACGAGACGGTGGCGAAGAACGGCCTGCGCTGCGGCTGCCGCGACAGGTCGCGAAGCAGCTGGCAGGCGCTGAAGCAGACCTCGTCGTCGTAGTCGGTCTGCGTCGCCGCCTCGGCAACGACCGTCTCCAGCACGCTGTTCATGGTGTGGTACCAGGGCAACCGCGTCCCCGCCGGCAGCCGCCAGTCAGGCGTCCAGTCGAATCCGGCCGGATAGACGTCGCTGGTCAGGCGCTGCTCGAAGCCGTGCAGCTGGTCGGGCCCGACGAAGTGCATCTTGCCGGCCAGCGTGGTCGAGTAGCCGGCGGCCCGCAGCAGGTGGGCGAACGTGGGCGTCTCCGCCGCCAGCTCGGCGGCGTTGTCGTAGACGCCGATCCGCGAGGGCAGCCGGCCGGTCAGCATCGCCGCGCGTGACGGCGCGCACAGCGGCGAGGCGCAGTAGGCGCTGTCGAACACCGCGCCCTCGGCGGCCAGCCGGCACAGGTTGGGCGCCTGCACGACCGGGTGGCCGTACATCGGAAGATGGCCGGCCGCCAGCTGGTCGGCCATCACCAGCAGGATGTTCGGCCTGTCAACCAACCAGGCACCCGTGCAGCGTCGCGAACAGCGTCTCCGACCGCTGGTCGAGATCCTCCCGGCGAAGCTCCGAGGTGACGAAGGAGAAGCCGGTGCGAAGCGCGGGCCAGCCGCCGTGCGATGAGCCGCCGGCGCCGGTGTGGCCGAAGGCGTCGGCGGGAGGGCCCAGCTCGCTGGGCGTGCCCGACAGCTCGTAGCCGGTGGGGCCGAACCGAAGCGGCCGGCCCGAGAGCGGGTCGTCCCCGGCCGCGGCCGTCTCCAACCCGGCCGCCAGCGTCGGCGCGGCGATCAGCTTGCCGGCGACCAGCGCTCCGTACAGGGTCGCCATCGCGCGGGCGGTGGCGATGCCGTTGACGCCCGGCACGGGCGGCTCGAGCCAGCCCTCGCCGTCGACGAAGTCGCCCAGCGGTGGATTGCGGTAGACCAGCTCCAGCCGGGGATCGGGATCGTCCACCGCCAGCGCGCTCAGCTCGTAGCCCGGTGCCCGCCGAAGCCGCGCCAGCCGGCCGGCCGCCTCCGCATCCCCCTGCAGGCCGATGCGCAGGTCGAGATC